>JAZRRV010000099.1:0-6415 GCA_045651085.1 Acutalibacteraceae bacterium | reverse complement strand
CACACCGGTAATGCTCAACCCCATATCCGCCCCGCTCACACGGCGCACACCGGCGGCCATGGCGGCGGCGGTTTCGGGCGATACCGCGCCCTGCTCGTCCAACACACTTTCGGGAACGCCCAACACTTGGCGCTTAATTTCCGCAGAATACGCGGCAATACCGCATTCAAATACTTGCGACGCCCCGGCAATCTCGGTCAACCGTTCCGAGAGCATCCCCGCCGTACACGATTCTGCCGTAGCAACCTTTTTGCCGTTTTCTTTGAGCAAGGTCACCACCGTTTCGGCCAAACCACCGGTGTCCACCCCATACACGGCGGCACCCAGCCGTTCGCGAATTTCCGCTATCACCGGTGCGCACAACGCATCCGCCTCCTCGGCAGAACTGCTCTTGGCGGTTACCCGTAACAACACCTCGCCCGATTTGGCGTACGGTGCCACCGTGGGGTTGCTGTTCTCCATCAAATCCTGCAACCGCTCGTCCACCGCGGCTTCCGGCACACCGAATACGCCAACGGTGTGAGAGCGAATCGTCTCACCGGAAAAGCGCTCCAAAAACGGGGCGACTTGGTTTACAAACATCGGCACCATTTCCCGCGGAGGACCGGGCAACAACACCACGCATTGTCCGTCTTTTTCCACGGCGCAACCCGGTGCCGTACCGTGCTCGTTGGGGAACACCGTGCACCCTTGCGGCAACAGCGCTTGCTTGCGGTTGTTTTCGGTGTATTCCTTGCCGGTACGTTCAAAATACGCGCGAATACGCGCCAAACTGTCTTCGTGCAATTCCAAGGGAATATTCAATGCCCCGGCAACCGTTTCGCGGGTTAAGTCGTCCTCCGTAGGCCCCAACCCGCCGGTTAAAATGACCATATCGCACCGCGATAACGCCAATTCCACCGCCTTTGCCAGCCGCTCACTGTTGTCCCCCACCGTGGACTGGTATATCGTGTCAATGCCGTAGATAGCCAGTTCACGCGCCAAAAACTGACTGTTGGAATTCATAATATCTCCCAACAGCAATTCGGTACCCACGGTCAAAATCTCTGCGTACATCGCACTTCACCACCTTTTTAAGTTATCAGCGGCGTTACAGCCACTCCACCCGCACGTTGGCAACCGCCTCGGCCACCAATTCTTCCACCGGCAGTTCCCGTTCCGCGCGTTCCAACTCCTCCAATTTCGGGCGGGTGCGCGGATGTCGCGGGGTAAACACCGTACAACAATCCTCGTACGGTTGAATGGACGTTTCAAACGTCCCGATTCGCCGTGCCACGGCAATAATCTCCTCTTTGTCCATACCAATTACGGGGCGAAAAACCGGCAACGTTGCCACCGCATCGGTGCAGCGCAATGCGCCCAACGTTTGGCTGGCCACTTGTCCCACGCTTTCGCCCGTAATCAGTGCGCCGCACTCCCGCTGCTCAGCAATGCGAGAGGCAATACGCATCATAAATCGGCGCATAATTAACGTAAACAGTTCCTCGGGACAATGCTTGCCGATTTCTTCTTGAATATGGGTAAACGGCACCACGCACAGTGCGGAGCGACCGGCATATTCCCCCACCAGTTCCAGCAAGGTCTTTACTTTCAGTTCCGCCCGCTCGCTGGTGTACGGAGGCGAGGCAAAGTGAATGGCCGTCAGTTCAATGCCGCGTTTGGCCATCATATACGCCGCCACGGGCGAGTCAATGCCGCCGGACAACAACACCGCCGCTTTGCCGCCGGTACCCACCGGCATTCCGCCGGCACCCGCCAACTGCGGCCCGTGTACGTAAGCGCCGAAATCGCGCACCTCAATCCACACCGTCACTTCGGGGTGATGCACGTCCACCGTAAGGTGCGGATATTTTTCCAGCAAATAGGCACCCACCTGCGCGCACAATTCCGGCGAGGTCATGGGAAACCGCTTGTCCGCCCGTTTGGCCTCCACCTTAAACGTGGCGGCGCGGCGCAACGGCTGTTCCAAATACTCGGCCGCCGCTTCGCAAATGGCGGAAAACTCCTTGGGTACCACCTGCGCACGGGAAAAGGCAGAAATGCCAAACACCTTGGCTACCTGCTCACACACCTCGTCCCAATCCACGTCCTCGCTCTGCGGCTCAATGTAAATGGTGGATTGCGCCTTGCGTAGCGTAAACGCCCCCAACGGCCGTAACCGCCACCGCAAATTTTTCATAAGCACGTCCTCAAACGTGTTGCGGTTAAGCCCTTTGAGCGCCAGTTCGCCGTTTTTAATGAGTAAAACTTCTTGTGTCATTGTGTTCTCCTTTATTGGTACACCGAAGGCAACGCTTTGCCCTTATTCACGTACCACGCTTTCGGCATCAGCACGTCCTCATTTTTCACCGTCAGCGAAGAATCCACCGCCGCGTCCTCGCCTTTGCGCAGGCGCCGCGCTACAATCACCGTACGCCCGTTTTTCAGCGTGGTATCGCGCTTGTTGCTGCAAGTGGACAACGTCAACAGTTGGTCACCTTTTTCCACGGAGACGTCACCAAAATCGTACAGTGACCGTTTCCGAATACCCTCCACAAACCTCGAAAACTGCTGGTCGGAAAACTCAGTGGCAATGTAATTAAACGCCGCCGAACCCGTGGCATCCGCGTCAATCACCATCACGGCAAACACCTTGTACGTCACCGTTTCGCCGTACAACGTGTCCAAACTCACGGTATGCAAGCGCCGCGCATACTCCACGTTGCCACCAACCAACCGATTAAACTTGGAAAACATCAACCCGCTATTTAGGTTGTGCCCGTAAATAATGGTGTTCTTTTCCTCGGTAATCTCGCGAATATTGTTGCGGTAATCAAAATACAGCGTCCCCGCCTTGTCTCGCCGCCCCAAATAATCGCGGTATAAATAATAATCGTTATCCTCCGCCTGCACAACGGGGTTATCAATGGCACCCTCAAACAAATCGTCCGCGCCCGCGGTGGCAAACGTCAGCCACCCGCGCACGTCTTGATTGCGCCGATACAGCGGCTCAAACGCCTCGTCCATTCCTTCGGGAAATTCCACAGGCGTAACGTCCGGGTCGCCCTGCCAACTGTTCGGTACCTCGCCCTTGGTGTACATTTCCCGTAAAGAGTGGGTTATCTGTTTGGCATGCCGCGGTTGCAACCACAGTTCGTCCACCAAATAATATCCCGAGCACAGAAGTACCACCAGCGCCATCCAAAACGCCAGTTTACGAATCCATTCGCGGCGGGTATCCCCCGCTATCGGGACAACGGCGTATAACCCGCGCAATAAGCCCTGCCCCAGTTTTGCAAACCACTGCTTCATGGCGTACGCCTCCTTTGCAATGTTGCCGCCGCTTCGTACAGTGCCGCCGCTAATGCGCGCACCTCATCTTCCGTATTCTCGTAACAAAAACTCACACGCAACGAGGAATCAATCTCCGCCGCCGGCAGCCCCATGGCTTCCAGTACCGGACTGTGTTTGCCCTTGGAACACGCCGAACCGGAGGATACGTATACCTCCCGCTCTGCCAAAAAATGCAACAACGTTTCGCTGCGAATACCCGGCACGGAGAAATGCACGATATACGGTACACCCTGAGGCGGCAAATGCCACCGAACATCGGGTAGCCCCGCCAATTCGGAACGCAACGTCTCCCGCAACGATTGGTAGTGCGCTTGTTGCGCCGCAAACGGCGCTACGGCAACCGCCGCGGCACCGAACCCTACCAACGCAGGCAGTGCTTCCGTTCCGCCGCGCAACCCGCGCTCCTGGCCACCGCCAAACACCCGCGGCACAAGGCGCACACCACGGCGCACGTACAACGCACCACACCCTTTGGGCCCGTGCAATTTATGCCCGCTCAGCGAGAGCAAATCCACGCCCCAACGCTCAGCTTTTATCGGCAATTTCCCCGCCGCCTGCACGCAATCGGTATGGAACAACGCCTGCGGCGCTCGCTCACGCACCAGTGCCACCATCGCGGGAATATCAAACCGCGCTCCGGTCTCGTTGTTCACCGCCATTACGCTTACCAGCGTGGTATCTGCCGTGCACGCCGCCGCTATTTGCTCGGGCGTAATCGTGCCGTCGGCATTGGGTGCCACGCGCGTTACCGCCCAGCCCTGCCGCTCCAATTCATCAAAACAAGCCGCCACCGAAGCGTGCTC
Organism: Acutalibacteraceae bacterium; assembly: GCA_045651085.1. Taxonomy (GTDB): domain Bacteria; phylum Bacillota; class Clostridia; order Oscillospirales; family Acutalibacteraceae; genus RGIG3009. The sequence goes on along the minus strand of JAZRRV010000099.1, from coordinate 2,279 downwards.
CACGGCGGTAGTCACCGCCACCGGAGGGCGGCGACGGCACGCCGCCGCACCACCCAAAATAGCCAGATTGTTGGCCTCAGTCCCTCCGCCGGTGAAAACTATCTGTTCCGCTTTCGCGCCAACCAGAGCCGCCACCGCACCGCGTGCGGCACTCAACTCCTGCTCCGCCCGCACGCCCATGGTGTGCAACGAGGACGGGTTGCCGTAAACCTCGGTCATCACACGTGTCATTTGCGTGACCGCCGCCGTACATACCGCGGTGGTCGCGCTGTTATCCAAATACGCCATCTCGTCCTCCCCTTTCCGGCCGAAGGCACAATTTTTCACAATACAAAGTCATCATACCACATTTTTAGCGGTTTGACAACCATCTGCATATTACAATGTTGTTACCAAAAAAGAAAAAGACCTCCGAACAAGTCGGAGGTCCCCAGAAAAACCGCTGATTAACGTTTGGAGAACTGCGCCGCACGACGAGCGGCTTTGAGGCCGTACTTCTTGCGTTCCTTCATTCTCGGGTCGCGGGTCAAGAAGCCCGCCTTTTTCAGTGCAGAGCGCAGTTCGTCGCTGTTGTACTGCAACAACGCGCGAGCCACACCGTGACGGATAGCGCCGGCTTGGCCGGTCACGCCGCCGCCGCCAACGCGGCACTCAATGTCGAACTTTTCGGTCAAACCGGTGAGAGTCAGGGGCTGACGCACGATAACTTTCAAGGTTTCCAAACCAAAATAATCGTCAATATCGCGACCGTTGATGGTCACTTTACCGGTACCGTTGTACAAGCGCACGCGCGCAACGGATTTCTTACGACGGCCGGTACCGTAAAAATACGGTCTTTTATTGTAATCCATGTGAACAGCCTCCTTCATTAAAACTCAAACGCTTCGGGCTTTTGTGCAGCGTGTTCGTGCTGCGCACCGGCATACACGCGCAACCGCGTGCTTGCCTGACGGCCCAACGTGTTTTTGGGAATCATGCCGTTCACGGCAAGTTCCATCGCCTTTTCGGGACGCTGCGCCATCAACGTGGCGTATTTCGTCTCTTTCAAGTTGCCAATCCAACCCGTGTGACGATACCAAACTTTTTGCTCCAACTTCTTGCCCGTGAGAACCGCTTGCGCACAGTTGATGATAATAACGTGGTCGCCGCAATCCACATGGGGAGTGAAGGTGGGTTTGTGTTTTCCGCGGAGCAACACGGCGGCCTGAGCAGCCACGCGGCCCAGCGGCTTACCGGCGGCATCGATAACGTACCATTTACGCTCGACCTGGCCGGCTTTTGCCATATACGTGGACATGGTGAAAACCTCCTGCTTTTAATATCTTTTTCACAGCTTGCCTATCATAACACACTCATTTTCGGCTGTCAAGAGCCAATTTCCGGATTTTTTAATTTATATCCCTTTCTCGCTCGTTTTCTCTTGTTTTCTCTTTTGTTTTCTCTGTTTCTCATTTTCTATTTCACTTTTTTGCGCGGCACTTTCCCGCACCCTTGTCGGCTTTTGTCGAAAAAAGATTTGCTTTTATAATATAGTTTGGTATAATACAAATGTATCTATCGAAAAGGAGGGGTTGCTATGTCAGGCAGCGTTCACGAAGGCCACCGCGAGCGGCTGAAAGCCCGCTTTTTAGAGCACGGGCTGGAATCGTTTGAACCGCACCAAGTGCTGGAGCTACTCCTCTTTTACTCCATTCCGCGGCGGGATACCAATCCGCTGGCACACGAATTACTAAAAACGTTTGGGACTCTGCCCGCCGTGCTGGATGCGGATGTCCGTGACTTATGCCGCGTAAAAGGCATTTCCGAACACAGCGCCACGCTGCTGCGGTTATGCGGGCAACTGCTCAAACGTTATCACCAAGAAAAATTAAACCATCACGCCACGTTTTCCAGCGTGGAAGATATCGGGGAGTATCTATACCCTCAGTTTTTCAACGAATCGGTGGAGAAAACCATTATGCTCTCCTTTAACAACCGTTGGGACATGCTTGGTTGCGACGTATTGAGTACCGGCACGGTTTCGTGCACGGATGCGCGCCTGCGCGAAATCATTGCAAACGCATTGCGGCACCAAGCCACGGGTGTGGTGCTGGCGCACAATCATCCGGCGGGTTTTGCCGTCCCCTCCACGCAGGATTTGAACGCCACGCGCGATATTAGCAAAGCGCTCAAAATGGTGGATATTGAACTGCTTGACCATATGGTGTTCGCGCGGGACGACTATATCTCTATGCGCCAATCGCCCACGTTTGCCGCCCTGTTTTCCGATATGGCAACCC
>JAZRRV010000098.1:0-2101 GCA_045651085.1 Acutalibacteraceae bacterium | reverse complement strand
GCCCATATTGTAGTTGCCGCGTCCGTCGAACGAGTTGGGGTTAATGCGACGGAAGTCGCGGACACGGGGCAAGGCCACGTTGAACAGACGGTCCAAAAACTCGTACATACGCTCACCGCGCAGCGTTACCTTGCAGCCGATGTTCATGCCTTCGCGCAGTTTGAAGTTCGCAACCGACTTCTTCGCTTTGCAGACAATCGGACGTTGACCGGTAATCGCGGACAGGTCCGCCATAATGGAGTCAATCACCTTCGCGTTATCGCGGGCTTCGCCGCAACCAACGTTAATGACAATCTTATCCAATTTCGGAATCTGCATTACGCTTTTGTAGCCGAATTTCTTCATCAGCGCGGGAGCGACATCGTTCTTGTAAAATTCTTTCATTCTAGCCATTACGTATGTCCCTCCTTACAGCACTTCGCCACAGTTTTTGTTTTTGCACACGCGGACCGAACGGACTTTGCCGTTGTCATCCGCCGTGCGTTTGTAGCCAACACGGGTCGGCTTTTTGCAAGAGGGGCAGATAACCTGCACCTTGCAAGCGTAGAGAGCGCCTTCGGCCTCAACGATGCCGCCTTGGTCGCCCATCTTGCGGGGCTTCACGTGCTTCTTGACCATATTCAGGCCTTCCACAATGATTTTCCCCTCTTTGGGGCTGACTTCCAGCACCTTGCCCTTCTTGCCGCGGTCATCACCGCTGAGAACGAGGACGGTGTCGCCCTTTTTCACATGAAGTTTGTTACTCAATTTCGGCACCTCCCATCAAAGCACTTCGGGAGCGAGACTCAGGATTTTCATATAATCCTTTTCTCTCAACTCACGCGCCACAGGCCCAAAAATACGGGTACCTCTGGGGTTTTTGTCATCACGAATGATGACGGCTGCATTTTCGTCGAAGCGGATGTACGTGCCATCCTCACGACGCAGCCCTTTGACTGAACGGACGATAACGGCTTTCACCACGTCGCCCTTTTTCACAACGCCGCCGGGTGCTGCTTTTTTAACCGAAGCAACCACAACGTCGCCGATATTGGCATACCTCCGGCCGGAACCACCGAGAACACGAATGCACATAAGTTCTTTCGCGGCGGTGTTGTCGGCCACTTTGAGGTAGGTCTGCTGTTGTACCACAGGGTGTTCCTCCTTTCAAGTTAACCGACTTATTTGGCCTTCTCGATGATTTGCACCACACGCCAGTGCTTATCCTTGGACAGCGGGCGGGTTTCCATAACCTCCACGCGGTCGCCGGTGCGGCACTCGTTGGTCTCATCGTGGGCCTTCAGCTTCATCGTACGCTTAACAATCTTTTTGTACAACGGATGACGGACATTGTCCTCAATCGCCACGACCACGGTTTTATCCATTTTGTCGCTGACGACTATACCGGTACGGGTTTTTCTAAGATTCCGTTCGCTCACAATGTTTCCTCCTTCCGTTACGCTTCTGCGCCGTTTTTAAGCTCGTTCTCGCGGATAATCGTTTTCACAATCGCGATTTCTTTCTTAACGGCCTTCAGACGCATCGGATTTTCCAACTGATTGATAGCGTTCTGGAATCGCAGATTGAACAGCTCTTCCTTGAGGTCCTGGAGTTTCTTCTCCAGTTCAGCTTCGCTCAGTTCACGGATTTTTTGAATCTCACTGGACTTCATTTCTGCTCACCATCCGTTTCTTCCTTGCAAACAAACTTGCATTTGATGGGCAGCTTGTTGGCTGCGAGTCTCATAGCTTCACGGGCGGTCTCCTCCGGAACACCGGCGATTTCGAACATCACGCGGCCGGGTTTCACCACAGCTACCCAATATTCGGGAGAACCTTTACCGGAACCCATTCGGGTCTCGGCGGGCTTTTCCGTAACCGGCTTGTCAGGGAAGATCTTGATCCAAACCTGACCACCACGCTTGATGTAACGGGTCATAGCGATACGGGCCGCTTCGATCTGGTTGGACTTGATCCACGCGGGCTCAAGCGCGACCAGGCCGAATTCGCCGTGGCTGACCTTGTTGCCGCGGAGGGCCTTACCGGTAAGGCGGCCTCTCTGCACGCGGCGGAACTTTACTCTCTTAGGCAACAGCATTACTTGCGGCCTCCTTCCCGACGGG
>JAZRRV010000097.1:0-1365 GCA_045651085.1 Acutalibacteraceae bacterium | reverse complement strand
TGGGCGTTGGTAATCTCGGTATCAATCGCATCCCGCGTGGTACCCGCAATATCCGAAACGATACTGCGTTCCTCCCCCGCCAGTTTGTTCACCAACGAGGATTTTCCCGCATTGGGTTTGCCGATAATTGCCACCTTAATAACGTCGTCGTTTTCTTCTTCCTCAACGTCCTCCGGCAAATACTCAAACACCGCATCCAGCAAATCACCTGTGCCTGTGCCGTGCAGTGAGGATACCGCCACCGGGTCACCCAAACCCAAATTGTAAAATTCATAAAATTCCGCAGGCGGCGTACCGATACGGTCACATTTGTTCACGCACAACACCACGGGTTTGCCGCTTTTTTGCAACATTACCGCCACATCGGCATCGTTAGCCGTAACACCGGCGTGCAAGTCCGTTACCAGAACAATCACGTCTGCCTGCTCAATTGCCAACTGGGCTTGCCGCCGCATTTGCGACAAAATAACGTCGTCCGAATGCGGTTCAATACCGCCGGTGTCAACCAACAAAAAAGACCGACCCCGCCACTCGCAGGGGGACAAAATACGGTCCCGCGTGACACCCGGTGTATCCTTAACAATGGACAACCGTTTTCCTATCAACTTGTTAAACAGTGTGGATTTGCCCACGTTGGGGCGACCCACTACCGCTACCACTGGTTTTCCCATATCTCTCACTTCGTCTCCAATAATACCGCCAACAGTGCATCACCATCAGCGGGAATTACCTGGGTCGGAACACCCAATGCCTTTTGCAATTCCGGCAACGTCATATCATCCAAAAAGCGGTCGCGTTCGTGCCTTAGCATTACATCCGGAATTACCACACGCTCACACGCAACGCCCTGCATCTGCTCACAAATATCGCCACCGGTAACCAACCCTGCTACCGTAATGCGTTCACCGAAAAAGTCATTGCGTATGGGCACAACACGCACCCGCAACTGTGGAAAATGCTCGCGCGCCGCTTGTACCAATCCCTCCAAAGTCGGTGCCGCCGCCACACCGGTAACCAGTACGGTATCCGCACCATTCGCTGTCGCGGTATCCTCACATGCCGCCAACGCTTCAGTAAATTGGGCGCGCAATAACGCCAACAGCCCCACTCCGTTTTCCAGTTGAGACATTTCCTCATAAAACGCTTCGTCCGGCAACGGTCGGCCTGCGAGCAAATACCATTCGTCAGCCGGATATACCACCCGTGTGCCCGTGGCCGCCACCATTGCGTTGCCAAACCGCTCAACCGCCTCTATCACCGCATCGGCCTCCGCCGCGGTAAAGGGGCGCAGGGGCGTTAACCCCTCTCGGTACTTTGTCAGCCCCACCGGCACCACTGCCACACTTTGCACAGCCGGCGATAACA
>JAZRRV010000096.1:0-1588 GCA_045651085.1 Acutalibacteraceae bacterium | reverse complement strand
CCGGTGCCGTCCATAACCGCCACTTCAATGGGCATTGTCTCGCCGCCCACAGCTGTCCACGCTAATCCGTTTACCACGCCGACCTCATCGCGGGAAGCGCTTTCATCTTCCTTAAAGCGGCGCGGTCCCAAGTAGGTTTCCAGCGCTTTCGAGCCGATATACAACGCTTTTGCCTCGCCCGATACAATCTTTTGCGCGCTTTTACGGCACAACGTTGCCAACGAGCGTTCCAAGTTGCGCACGCCGCCCTCGCGGGTGTACCCGTCAATAATCAGCCGAATGGCGTCATCGGCAATGCGCAGTTGCCGCCCGTTTAACCCATTGCGTGTTAACTGTTTTTTCACCAAATGGCGGCGAGCAATATGAAATTTCTCCTCCGCCGTATAGCTGGAAAGTGTAATCACATCCATACGGTCATACAGCGGTGCAGGAATATCCTCCGCCGTGTTGGCGGTGGTAATAAACAACACCTGCGACAAATCGTAAGGAATTTCTAAATAATGGTCGCGGAACGACACGTTTTGTTCGGTATCCAGCACCTCTAACAAAGCCGACGAAGGGTCCCCGTTGTGCCCCGAAGCGAGTTTATCAATCTCGTCCAGCAAAATCACTGGATTAGAGGTTTTGGCCTGAACAAGCGCCTCTGCAATGCGCCCCGGCTTTGAGCCAATGTATGTACGGCGATGACCGCGGATTTCCGATTCGTCACGTACACCACCCAGCGACACCCGCACATACGCACGGCCGAGCGCCTCGGCAATGGATTTGGCAATGGAGGTCTTACCCACACCCGGCGGGCCCACCAAACAAATCACCTGTCCTTTGGTGCCGCCCGTTAAGCAACGCACCGCCAGCAGTTCCAAAATGCGCTCTTTTACCGTTTTCAAGCCGTAATGGTCACGGTCCAACACACGGCGCGCCACATCCAAATCCAGCCGTTCCTTAGTCAAAACACCCCACGGCAAACTAAGGCACGTATCCAAGTACAACCGCACCACCGTGGCCTCGTGCGAACCAAACGGCATTTTCGCCAGTTTATCGCACTCTTTTAATAATTTCTGCTCCACGTCCTCCGGTAATCGGCGCTCACGCACTTGCCGACGCAGTTCTTCCGCTTCGCCCAGCGGGTCATCCTCCTCACCCAGTTCGGAGGCAATCACTTTCATTTGCTCGTGCAGATAATAGTCGCGCTGGTTTTTGTCCATCGCCGTCTGCACCCGTTTTTCAATACCGTGTTCCAACTGCAAAATATCAATTTCCGACGCCAATAGTTTGAGCAGTATTTGTAACCGCTTTTCGGCACTCAAAGCATCCAGTATCGGTTGCTTTTCCTCCGCTGGGGCAGGCAAACAGTCGGTAATCAAATCGGCCAACAACACGGCACTTTTCGTGCCGGCCACACGGCGGCGGGTATCCTCGGTAATTTCACCGGACAAAGAGGCATACTGTTCAAAATACGTGCAACACTGCCGGCGATACGCCGCTTCCGACGCAGCATCGCTCAGCGGGCGGGTCAAGCATTCCTTAACCTCCACCATACATACCGGCTCACTCTGCACCACAGTGCGAATACGCGCGCGATACTGTG
>JAZRRV010000095.1:0-2886 GCA_045651085.1 Acutalibacteraceae bacterium | reverse complement strand
AAGGGGCGGTACAACTGGCGGTGGATGGAACAAGCGGCGTCATGATGACCATTGAACGTGCATCCAACGTACCGTATACCACCACCATCGGTTGTGTACCGGTTCAGCGCGTGGCCAACCAAATTAAGCGAGTCCCGCTTTCCTTTATCAACGAGGAGGGCAATCACGTTACAGATGCGTGTTTGGAATATTTGTTGCCGTTAATTCGCGGCGAAGTTCATCCTACGTATCGCGCCGGTTTGCCGCTACACTTCGTGTTATAATTGGTTTTTTTGAAAAAACAAACAAAAACAACATTATCTTGCGCTAACCTCGGTGAGTTTTGGGCGAGATTTAAGATGTTTTTGTTTGTTTTTTCTTTTTTTGTGCCCAAAAAGTGTTGACTTTTACTTTTTTATGGTGTATGATGGAACTGTAAAATTAGGGGGCATAGGTATGAAGAACGTTTATACTGGTGAAATTTCCAAAACCAACCGTATACAAAACTTAATTGACGACCTCTATTCCGGTACGCCGACGATTGAGTCTACCCGTGCCGAAATTCTTACGGAAAGTTTTAAGAGCACGGAGGGTTTGCCGCTGTACCTGCGCAAATCTCGTGCTTTCCGCGCTATGGCGGAAAAGTTGCCGGTTGTTATTCGCGACAATGAATTGATTGTTGGTTGCAACTGCGAAGCACGTCGCGGTTGCCCCACGTTCCCTGAGTTTTCCAACCAATGGTTGGAGGATGAATTTGACACCATTGCCAAGCGCAGTGCCGACCCATTTTATATTTCGGCAGAAACGGCGGCCAAACTTAAGGAAGTTCATAAATATTGGCAGGGAAGAACGACGAGTGAACTGGCAACGTCGTATATGAGCCCCGAAACCCGCACCGCCATTGAACACAACATATTCACTGTTGGTAATTATTTCTATAACGGCATCGGTCACGTAAGTGTTGACTATGCCAAGGTGTTAAAAATGGGTTTCCGCGGCATTTACAATTATGCGAAATCGGAACGCGATAAATGTCAAGTATACGATAGTGATTATACCCAGCGCTATTCTTTCCTCACTTCGGTGATGGAGAGTTGCGAAGCCGCGATTATCTTCGCTAAGCGGTATGCGGAGCACGCACGCACATTGGCACAAACCTGTGCCGATAGCGCGCGCCGCGCCGAATTGCTGGCTATCGCCGAAAATTGCGATGCCGTACCGGAAAACGGAGCTCGCAGTTTTTATGAAGCGTGCCAGGCGTTCTGGTTCGTACAATTATTGCTTCAAACGGAATCCAGCGGTCACTCGGTTTCGCCCGGTCGGTTTGACCAGTATATGTATCCGTATTACAGCAAAGACATTGAAAGCGGCAAATTAACCCGCGAGCAAGCACAGGAACTCATTGACTGCTTATGGGTAAAACTGAACAGTCTCAACAAGGTGCGTGACCGCTTATCGGCAGAAGGGTTTGCCGGTTACAGTATGTTCCAAAACCTTATCGTGGGCGGTCAGAATATTCACGGTGAAGATGCTACTAATGACTTGTCATATATGTGTATCAACGCCTCTATGCACGTCAATCTGCCGCAACCGTCTCTTTCTATGCGCGTTTGGAACGGCACCCCGCACGACTTATTGGTAAAAGCAGCGGAACTCACCAAAACGGGCATTGGCTTGCCGGCGTATTATAACGATGAGATTATCATCCCCGCGCTTATTTCCCGCGGGTTGTCGTTGCAAGATGCACGTGATTACTGCATTATCGGTTGCGTGGAACCGCAAAAAGGCGGTAAAACCGATGGTTGGCACGATGCGGCATTCTTCAATATGTGCCGTCCGTTGGAACTGGTGTTCTCCAACGGTATGGACAAGGGCGTTCAAGTTGGTTTGCGCACCGGCGAGATTGCTCAGTTGGATACGTACGAAAAATTCTTCAATGCGTATAAGCAACAAATGGAATACGCCATTCAATTAATGGTAAACGCGGATAATGCCGTGGATGCTGCGCACATGGCGCGTTGTCCGCTTCCGTTTGAATCGTCTATGTTAGACGATTGCATTGCCACCGGCAAATCGGCGCAAGAAGGCGGCGCCGTGTACAACTTTACCGGCCCGCAAGGGTTCGGCATTGCCAACGTGGCGGACGCGTTGTACGCCATTGACGAGCTGGTATACAAAACCAAAACCGTCACGTTGGAGCAGTACGCCGATGCGTTGCGCAACAACTTTGGTATGCCGTATGACAATTCTTTTGCCAAGGCACTCACGGTAGAAGTGGTCAGCGGCGTGGCGGCAGCGGGATATGACATTACCGAGTCGCAGATTGCCGATATTTTTGAACAAATTCGTGCTAACAATATGGACGACGCGAAGAAGCAGTCCTATCAGGCGTTGTACGAAAAAATTAAGGCGTTGCCGAAATTCGGTAACGATATTGACGAAGTGGACCGTTACGGACGCGAAGCGGCGTATACGTACACCAAACCGGTGGAAAAGTACACCAACCCGCGCGGTGGCAAGTACCACGCCGGATTATATCCCGTGTCTGCCAACGTGCCGCTTGGTATGCAGACAGGTGCCACACCGGATGGTCGTTTGGCAGGTACTCCCATTGCGGACGGGGTATCTCCGGCGGCCGGTTGCGATGTAAACGGTCCCACGGCGGCGGCCAACTCGGTTGCTAAATTGGACCACGGCATTGCCTCGAACGGCACGTTGTTTAATATGAAATTCCATCCCTCCGCTCTTAAAGGAGATTCGGGCAGGGAAGGGTTTATTTCGCTTATCCGTGCGTTCTTTGACCAAAAGGGTATGCATATGCAGTTTAACGTGGTCAGCCGCGAAACCTTGTACGATGCCCAGCGCAACCCCGAAAAATACAAAAACTTAGTGGTGCGTGTGGCAGGG
>JAZRRV010000094.1:0-2075 GCA_045651085.1 Acutalibacteraceae bacterium | reverse complement strand
CAAGCGGGCAAACCACGGGAAGGTAAGCGGCCACACGCCGCCGGCAAACAATACCATTAACAAGTAGGTAAGCCCCTTGGCTACGGGCATATACGGAATTAACCCAAACACCGCATAGCCAATTTCTTTCAGTGCTAAAGTGAACGCCAGCCCAACAACCACCTTAATAACCTGCGCCCACCAAACGGCGGAGGTTTCAAACCGAATGTAGCGGCGGTCAATTTCAAATACCGCGGCAAAGCCAAAGGCCGCGCCCGCAATTTTGTAGGCGTTTTCCAAGCCGTGTTCCAGTTCGGCAATGCTGGCATCGGCAGGGAAGGGGTAACATTCCATAAACAAAATTTGCGCCACCGACCACACCAGCATTACACATAAAAACACTTGTACGCGCCGCGGGTTCGTGTCTGCGTGGCGAAAAATCGGGTAAATGGCAAACACCATTACTGTGGCCAGCACCAGCGATGCCAGCACGTCCGCCGGTGTGTGTACGCCCAAATACATTCGTGAAAACGCTATGAGCAACGCCACAGTCCAGCACACAACACGCAGCCAAACACCGCGGTTCCAACGCGCTACTGCGCCAAAGGTGCCCACCGCGTTTTGGGTGTGCCCGCTGGGGAACGAGTACCCGCCCGCCTGCGCTTTGGCGGCTTCCACCGCCGTAAACGAGGGGTCGCGTACCCACGGACGCGGAACACGGAACAACACTTTTAATAATTGGTTAAGTTGAATGCCTACAAATCCCACAGACAGCATATACAGCCCTTCGTACTTATTTACGCACCACAGCAGTACCATGGCCACGCCCATAAATACCAGTTCTTCACCCAGTGAGGTAATGAACAACATCACTTCATTCCAAAACGGAGTACGCAATGTTTCCAACCAGTGTAAAAATTCCATACTGACCTCCATACCGTTAAAAGTTATATGTTATTGTATACCAGTTTTTGCTTTTTTACAACCCCGATTGACGAATGAAAAAACTTGTGTTAAAATCAAAGGATATTCTGGATGTTTTGAGGGGGAAAACGCATTGAACGTTTTGGTTGTCGGCTGCGGCAAAATCGGTACGACAGTTATCGACAGTTTATCCGCCGAGGGTCACAATGTCACGGCGATTGATAAGAACCCCGCCGTGTTAAATGAAATTACGAATATTTATGACGTTATGGGGGTGTGCGGCAACGGCTCGGACAGTGACGTGCTGGAAGAGGCGGACGTGGCGCACGCCGATTTGTTCGTTGCGGTTACCGACTCGGACGATGCCAATATGCTCAGTTGCTTTTTGGCGAGGAAATTGGGTGCAAGCCACACCATTGCGCGTATTCGCAGCCCCGAATATAACGACAACAGTTTGGGCTTTATGAAGGAGCATTTGGGCCTTTCTATGTCCATTAACCCCGAACTGCTTGCCGCCAAAGAACTCAACCGTATGCTCAAACTTCCCGCCGCCGTTAAGGTGGAGGCATTTGCTCATAATAACTTTGAGATTGTGGAACTACGGTTAAAGGACGATTCGGCGTTTAACGGTATGCGTTTATACGAACTGCGCGGAAAATTCCAGGCCGGTTTTTTGGTGTGCGCGGTACAACGCGGCGAGGAAGTAACCATTCCCGGCGGTAACTTTATGCTCAAAAGCGGGGATAAAATTGCCCTGGCGGCTAAACCCACAGAAATTCACAAGTTAATGCGCGAACTGGGCACCGTATCCAAGCAAGCGCGCGACGTTATGATTTTGGGCGGCAGCCGCACGGCGTATTATTTGGCGCGCTTGTTGCAAGCGGGCGGCAGTGCCGTAACCATTATTGAAAAAGACCGCGCGATGGCCGAGGAACTGTGCGAAGCATTGCCCAAAGCGGTGGTGATTCAGGGCGACGGTGCTCAGCAGGAATTGTTGCTGGAGGAGGATTTGCTTTCCAAAGATGCGTTCGTGGCTCTTACGGGTATGGACGAGGAAAATATTTTAATGGCCATTTTTGCCGCTTCCCGTAAGTTAAAGCAGGTCATTGCCAAGGTAAACCGCACGGAATTGGTTGCATTGGCGGAGCAACTGGGGTTGGACAGCACGGTTT
>JAZRRV010000093.1:0-2027 GCA_045651085.1 Acutalibacteraceae bacterium | reverse complement strand
CGCGGATACATACTTCTGTCCAATTGTTACCCATCGGAATTCTCCTTCCGTTATGTTCACATTCCGCCTGTTATTTTATCACATTATACAACAAAAAGAAAGAGAATTTAACAACCTTTTAATTTTAGTAAATTTTTACTTGAAAAATTCGTTCACATTTGGTATTATGTATAGCGAGGTGGGTGAAACGTATGCCAACGGGTTTCGACAACGAACTGTATATGGCCAAACAAAAAGAGCATATTTTGGAACGCATCTCTCGGTTTAACGGCAAGTTGTACTTGGAGTTCGGCGGCAAATTGTTTGACGATTACCACGCAGCCCGTGTTCTTCCCGGTTTTAAGCCGGATGCCAAAATCCGTCTACTGTGCGACCTGCGGGACAAAGTCGAAGTCGTGTTCTGCATCAGCGCCGGTAATATTGAAAAGACAAAGATTCGCGCCGACCTCGGCATCAGTTACGAAATGGATTTGCTGCGGCAGATTGACGTTATCACCGGCCTCGGCATTGAAGTTAACAGTGTTGTCATCACGCAGTACGCGGGCCAAGCGGCAGCGGATGCCTTTATTCGCAAACTCAACGCACGCGGTGTTACCAATTACATTCACCGCCCGATTGAAGGGTATCCGTCTGATGTGGACCATATTGTGAGTGACGAAGGGTACGGTTCCAATCCGTATATTGTCACCACCAAACCGTTGGTCGTGGTTACGGCTCCCGGTCCCGGCAGCGGCAAGTTGGCCACGTGCTTATCGCAAGTATATCACGAACATCGCCGCGGCATTGTGGCGGGGTACGGCAAATACGAAACGTTCCCCATTTGGAACCTGCCGCTCAAACATCCGGTCAACTTAGCGTACGAAGCCGCCACGGCGGATTTGCAGGACGTGAATATCATTGACCCGTTCCATTTGGAAGCGTATGGGGAGACCACCGTCAACTACAACCGCGATGTAGAGGCCTTCCCCATTGTACATACCATTTTATCGCGTATCACCGGCAATGACCGGTTTTATTGCAGCCCCACCGATATGGGCGTCAATATGGCGGGTTTTGCCATTGTGAATGACGAAGTTTGCCGTGCTGCCGGTGAACAGGAAGTCATACGCCGTTATTATAAGGGCTTGTGCGACTTAAAGCAGGGCAAGGAACGTCCCGAAACGGTGGATAAACTCCGTTTAATTATGCAGCAAATGAATTTGAAAAAAGAAGACCGCCCCGTGGTCGTGCCCGCCCTTTCCAAAAAGGAAGCGTGCGGCGGCGCCCCCGCCGCGGCAATCCGCTTGCCGGACGGCCGCATTATCACGGGCAAAGCCACGCGTTTGCTCAGCGCGTGCAGCGGGGCCGTACTTAACGCCATTAAAGTGATGGCGGATATTCCCAAAGAAGTATTGTTGATGAGTCCGCAAGTGCTGGAGCCGGTGCTTAAATTAAAAATCGACTTGCTGCACAGCCAAAGCAGTGTACTGAAAATGGATGACGTACTCACCGCATTGTACATCTGCGCCGCGTCGGACGATACGGCCGCTGCTGCGGTGGCACAACTCCCCTATTTACGCGGGTGCGAACTTCACTCCACGCAGCTTCTGCATTCGGGTGACGAATCTACGTTGCGTAAAATGGGCTTTCACATTACCTGTGAGCCGGAATTCCCGGACAAAAATTTATACTTCGGTTAACCACGGGCTTTTGCCCGTATATATGCCGCTGTGGTGGAATAGGCAGACACAAGGGACTTAAAATCCCTCGGTAGCAATACCGTACCGGTTCAAGTCCGGTCAGCGGCACCATGTTGAATGTTCATAACGGACTTAACCGTTATGAACATTCTTTTTTATGCACATTAGTATTTTCTATGTATCGGAGCAGGGTTACCTGCTCCTTTTTTGTTATGCTGTTATCGCCTTTGGTATATACGAAACCGAGACTCCTTGCCTTGTATCCTTTGTGATTCCTTGATTTAAAGCCATTTCCGGAATTTCTATATACCCTACGAATCGGTAGAATATCACAATTCGTTGGGTTTT
>JAZRRV010000092.1:0-2142 GCA_045651085.1 Acutalibacteraceae bacterium | reverse complement strand
TGTACGGCATGGGCGAAAAACACGTGGTGGAAATTGCCGACCGTCTGCGTGACGGCGCGGACATTCGCTCACTTACAGATATTCGCGGCACGTGCTACGCGGTGCGAACGGTGGATTACACGCCCGGCCCCGTCAAGGAATGTCCGCGGTTTGAGGCGGTAAGCGCCCCCACCGAGCAAGGAAAGCGATTGTATGCCGACTCTTGCCGTATTCAGCAGCAGGAACACGACGCGGTGTGCGGCAAAGTGGTTATTCAGCGCCACGGCGACTATATTGTGGTGCAAAACCCGCCCCACGCGCCGCTCACCACGGAAGAAATGGACCCGGTGTATTCTTTGCCGTTTATGCGGGACTACCATCCTTCGTACGAATCCGCGGGCGGTGTTCCCGGCATTGAGGAAGTTAAGTTCTCCATCATTCACAACCGCGGGTGTTTCGGCGCGTGCAATTTCTGCTCACTGGCGTACCACCAGGGGCGGCAAGTCACCAGCCGTAGCCACGATTCGGTAGTAGCGGAAGCACGCGCCATTACGGAACAACCGGATTTTAAGGGCTACATTCACGATGTGGGCGGCCCTACCGCCAACTTCCGCGCCCCCGCGTGCGAAAAGCAGGTACTGCACGGTGCTTGTGCCGCTAAAAAATGTTTAGCACCCGAAAAATGCCCTGCCGTACAGGTGGACCACCGCGATTATTTGGCACTGCTCCGCAAACTGCGCGCATTACCCAGGGTAAAAAAAGTGTTTATCCGTTCCGGTATTCGGTTTGATTATTTGGTGTACGACAAGGACGAAACCTTTTTCCGCGAACTGGTGCAGCACCACGTCAGCGGACAATTAAAGGTCGCTCCCGAACACTGTTCCTCCGCCGTACTGAAACGTATGGGAAAACCACCCGTTGAGGTGTACAACCGCTTCAAAAAACGGTTTTACGAGTTAACCAAAGCCGCGGGAAAGCAACAGTATTTGGTGCCGTATCTAATGTCCTCGCACCCCGGCAGCACGCCGGCAGATGCCATTGAACTGGCCTTGTTCTTAAAGCGGGAGAACTTGCGTCCCGAGCAAGTGCAGGACTTTTATCCCACCCCCGGCACCGTTTCGACGTGTATGTTTTATACCGGGCTGGACCCGTTCACTATGGAATCGGTTTACGTACCGCGCACACCGCAAGAAAAGGCCGAACAACGGGCGCTTTTACAATATTTTCGTCCGGAAAACCGCACCTTGGTGCTAAACGCACTGCGCAAAGCGGGACGAACCGACCTTATTGGTACCGGCAAGGATTGCTTGGTGCCACCGCCGCGCAAATCGAATTCCCCTGCCAAATCTCCCGCCAAACGGCGCAAAAAATAACGAAAAAGGAGCATCCGTGCGGATGCTCCTTTTCTTTTTACCCAAATACCGTTTCAATCATCTTGCGGCAGCCGCTGGGGGAATATTGCCAGCGGTCAATGTGCCCCTCAGTGATAAAATAGCGCATCGGAGGCGGTAGTTCGGCGGTATCTTGCGAATCAATCAACACCAGTTTTAATTTCATCTTTTCCGCCAAAATGTTTTTGATGTACACGCCCGCATACTGCCCCACGCGCACACCCTCACGCGGTTCCGCCAACCCCGCCAAATTGGGGGTAAGTTCAATAAACACACCGTAATCTTCCACCGAGCGCACAATGCCGGCCACCGTTTCGCCCTGTGTAAACAGGGCGGCGTTTTCCTCCCACGTGCCCAGCAGTTCACGCTGAGACAAACACGTGCGGTTGCCCTCCATAGAACTGATAACGCAGTGAATGTCCATTCCCACGCTCAAACGGTCGGAGGGATGCGCAATGCGGCTTACGGAAATGCTCGCAATGGGCAGTAAGGCGGGAATACCGCAACCAATATCGCAAAACGCGCCAAAGCTCTCCAAACGCGTCACGCGGGCGGGAATCACGTCGCCGGGGCAACACTGCGACAAAAATTCGCGGTAGCACAACTCCTGCGCGGCGCGGCGCGAACAAACGGCGCGCCGCTCCCCTTCCGGCGTGTAATCAAAACCGGTAATCAAAAAACTGACGGGCTTACTCACGCGGGAAATCAACGCAATATCGCGGGTCGTTCCCTCGGCAATGCCAAGTGCGCCCTCCTCGCGCGGGATAATACC
>JAZRRV010000091.1:0-1122 GCA_045651085.1 Acutalibacteraceae bacterium | reverse complement strand
ATGGCTCCGTGCGGTTTTCCTCCCCCGCCGCCACGTTGGAGTGGGGGGAACTGCTCAGCAAAAACGGCGTACTGCTCACGGGGGACGACGGGGTGACCAACCGCCGCGTTACCGTGGTGGCGTACTACTCGTATTATCGCAAATGATGACCGAAAGGGGACTGTAACCGTATGACTTACCGTAACGGCGTGCGGGCGGCACTGGCTGCCGCTTTGTGCGTGCTGGTGTGCGCGGCACCCGTGGCGGCGGAAACCACCGCCACCACAACCACTACGGCGGCTGCCACTACCACGACTACCGCCGCGGCTACTACCACGACTACGGTTGTGACGACCACCACGGTGGCTGCCACAACGACTACGACTACCGCGGCCGCCGCTGTCACCACGACAACGGCTAAGCCAACCACGGCGGCGACCGCCACCGCCAAACCCACCGCCAAACCCACGGCGAAGCCCACCGCCAAGCCGGCGGCGAAACCGCTGGACAAACCCGTGGCAACCACCACGCAAGCGGGCGGGACAACCACCACGCAAGTGGGCGATTCATCGGCGTTGCTCACCCCGCTTGTCCTGGTAGACGAACCCGAAACCGAAACGGACGGCGTGTATTATTACGCCGAAGGCAAAAAGGTGAAGCCGGAAACGTTCGGTTGGTCGGTGGGGCGGAGCGGCAAAGCTCTGTCGCTGAACGGGCAGCACCAATACTTGCGCCTGGCGAGTGCGCAGGCACTGGCACTGGAGGAATTTACGCTTTCCGCGTGGGTCAACCTGCGGGTGGATAAAGTGGGCGCCAACCTGCTCACGGTGTATAAAAACGAGAGCCGCTTTTTAGCCGTCTCCCCCCACGTGCAGGACACGGAGCGCGGTATCAACGGCTGGTATATGGAATGGCAGGACCGTGAGGGCGAGCCGGTCACGGCGTTCGTACCCGCGGCAGCGGGCACCACGCTGGCACCCGCCGTGGGCCAATGGTTCCACGTGGCGGTCGTCGTGTCGGACACGGAGTTTTCCTTGTATTTGGACGGCGTGCGGTACTTAACCCAAACCGTGGAAACGGATTACGATGAAATCGGGCTCAGCCAATTCGTGGTGGGCGGCGGGCTTTACGGCGAACCGTTGC
>JAZRRV010000090.1:0-7184 GCA_045651085.1 Acutalibacteraceae bacterium | reverse complement strand
TACCAAACAACAAAAAGCGGGCGCATCCGTAAGGGTGCACCCGCTTTTTTGTTGCACCGAACGCTAAACTGTGGTACAATAAAAAAAGAATTTCACGCAGAGGTGAAAGATGATGAAAAAAACAGTAGTACAACGGGCGGTGAGCTTGTACGGGCGGTTGATACTCGCTTCCGTAATGGGTGTGTTTATGTATCTGTCCGTCGGCGTCATTACCACCGCACTTACGCAGGGCACCCAAACGTTAAGCGCCGGCGCCTCGTTTGCTATGAACTTGGCGGCACTGCTTATTCAAGGGTTTTTAACGTTGAGCATTGTGTATGCCGAAATGGCTCAGCAGGGCGATAAAGACAGTGGTCCCGCTATGTTCCAAGGCGTGCACAGCAACCCGCACATCGGTTTGTGGGTGGGTCTGGTTGCATCGGCACCGGCGCTGTTATCGTGGTTGGTGCTGATTGCGGAAAAGCTGTTTGGTTTTTGGGGCACCTATGCGGCGGTATACCGTTTGGGGCAATTGTCTCTGTACCCGCTGGTGGTATGGTCGTTGGGTGCGGAAGTTATGGTGCCCGCGGCGCGCATTGGTTGGGGCGGGATATTCGCCGCCGTTATTCCCACACTGGTTATTGTGGCAGCGGCGTGGGCCTCGTATTACGTTAGTTATCGGCAACTTGGCATTGCCAAACGGTTAATGTATAAAAAGAAAAAGTAAATAACCGCCGCTTCTCGCGCGTATATATGCGAGGGAGGGTGGATTATGAACAAGGGTTTTTACACGGCGGCGACGGATATGGCAATAGCGTTGGTTTGCGGGGCGTTGCTGCTTACCGTGGCGGGCGGACTGATTATGCGGCGGGCCAATACCCAAAGTGCGGCCGCCCCGTACATTGTTATTGATGCCGGCCACGGTGGGGAAGACGGCGGTGCCGTGGCAGCGGACGGCACGCAGGAAAAAACGCTGAATTTAGCCATTTCGCATGGTTTGTGCGATATGCTGACGGTGATGGGCTTTACCACGGAAATGACCCGCACCGACGACACAATGCTGAACGCGGTGGGGGACACGTTGCGTGAACGCAAGGTGAGCGATACCCGCAATCGGTTGGCAAAAATACAACAGGCAGACGTCGCCGTGAGTATTCATCAAAATAAGTTCCCGCAAACGCAGTATTACGGCACGCAGGTGTTTTACTCCGCCAACGCACCGGAAAGCCGCGTGCTGGCGGAAAGCGTGAGAAAGCAGGTCGTTACCTTGCTTCAGCCAAACAACAAGCGCGAATGTAAGGCGGGGGGTTCGAGTGTATATTTGTTGCACCACGCCAGTCGCCCGATGATACTGGTGGAATGTGGGTTTCTTTCCAACCAAGAGGAATTGGAAAAATTAAAGGACGAGGAATACCAACGCCAACTGGCTTTTGCGGTGGCGGCGGGTGTGATGACGTATTTTTAACCGTCCAAAGGAGAAAACGATGGCAGGAAAACAAAAGACAATGTATGTCTGCACGGAATGTGGAGGGCAGTTTCCCAAATGGTCGGGGCGGTGCCCGCAGTGCGGGGAGTGGAACACGCTTAACGAAGAAGTGACCATGGCAACACGCGGCGGCGCTGTTAAGGGTGGTGCGGAAATTTGCCGCATTGACACCATTGACACACAGGCAGAAACGCGTTACCCCACGGGAATGAAAGAACTTGACCGCGTGTTGGGCGGGGGAATTGTCCCCGGTGGGATGATGCTTATCGGCGGTGACCCCGGCATTGGTAAATCCACGTTGTTGTTGCAAATTTGCGGGCATTTGAGCCAAAATTACCGCGTATTGTACGCTTCCGGCGAAGAATCGGCGCGGCAGATTAAACTGCGCGCGGAGCGCCTTGGCGTGGACAACGGCGAATTGCTGTTGTTATGCGAAACGGATATGGACGTCATTTTGAATGCGATGTCCACGCAAAAACCGGATATTGTGATTGTGGACTCCATTCAAACGGTGAGTTTATCGGAGGTGGCGTCCTCACCCGGCAGTGTCACGCAGGTGCGGGAATGTACCGGTGCGCTGATGCGGGTTGCCAAGCGGGAAGATATTCCGGTGTTTATTGTGGGCCATGTGAACAAGGACGGCGCGATTGCCGGCCCGAAAGTGATGGAACACATTGTGGACTGTGTGTTGTACTTTGAGGGAGACCCGCACAACAACTATCGTATGTTGCGGTGCGCCAAGAACCGGTACGGCTCTACCAACGAAATCGGCGTGTTTGAAATGCGCGATAAAGGGTTGTACGAGGTGGAAAACCCCTCGCTGATGTTGTTGTCCGGCAGGCCGAAAAACGTGAGCGGCACGTGCGTGGCGTGTACGATGGAGGGCTCGCGCCCGTTGCTCGCCGAGGTGCAGGGGTTGGTGTCACCTACCGGTTTTGGCAATCCGCGGCGTATGGCAACGGGGTTTGACAACAACCGATTGGCACTGTTGTTGGCGGTGTTGGAAAAACGGTGTGGGTTCTTTTTTTCCAATTTGGACACGTACTTAAACGTTGTCGGTGGCTTGCGACTGGACGAGCCGGCGGCGGATTTGCCGGTGGCGTTGGCGCTGATTTCCAGCTTGAAGGACAAGCCGATGGACGAAGGCGTGGTCGCCTTTGGCGAAGTGGGGCTGGCGGGCGAACTACGCTCGGTCTCCGGTGCCGAACAACGCATTGCCGAGGCGGCACGGCTGGGCTTTACACGCGTCATCGTGCCGGCACACACACTCAAAACGCTCTCGGCGCAACAAAGCATTGAAGTCGTCGGCGCCGCCACATTGCGAGAAGCGTATGAAAAATTATAAACAAACCAAAAATTCTCCGGAAACGGAGAATTTTTTATTATGCGAAAATCCGTAAACACCCTTATATTTTTCACTTTCTTTCAAACACTAACAGCGATATGGGAGGGTGAAAAAATGAAAAAATACGGATGGTTGGCGGCGGGAACGGCGCTGGCAATAGCGTTGATTGTGGGGGTGCGACTGTATACGCGCCCTCAGTACACGGCGGTAACGTTGGTTACGCTCAACACGGGTGCGGTGCGGCGTACCGTGGAATGTAACGGCAAGGTACAGGCGGCACAAAGCGAAGAGGTGGTTACGCAATTCCCCTGCATTGCGGGAGAGGTGTTTGTTAAAAAAGGGCAACAGGTAAACCAGGGAGATGCCCTGTTTTCGGTGGATGTGGCGGCAACGCAACAGGTGTTGGCGCAAGTGAACGGTTCGGTTTCCACGGGAATCATACCCACCGTTTCCTCTACCATCACGGCACCGGTGAGCGGCACCGTAACCTCGCTGAATGTGGCAGCGGGTGAGCTCACCGACGGAGCAACGCCGTGTGCGGTGATTACCACCGATGACAGTGTTCGCATTGTGGCGGCGGTAAGAGAAAAATACGTATCGCAAATTGCCGTGGGGCAGGCGGTGGAGATAAGCGGAGTGGCCTTTGCCAAGGATTGTTACCACGGCACGGTGAACCAGTTGGCAAGCAGTGCTCACCAGCAATATATCGGCACCGTGGCGGAAACCGTGGTGGATGCCGTGGTGGTAATTGACGAGGACGAACTGGACGATTCGTTGCGTGCGGGACTGAATGCCCGTGCCACGGTGATTGTGGATGTGGACGAGGCCGCACTGTTGGTGCCGTATGCCTGCGTAGCGCAGGATGAGAAAGGGCGGGAATACGTGTATGTGTATCAAAACAACGGTACCGCCGTACGGCAGTACCCTACCTTGGGTAGGGAGTGTGCCGACGGTGTGTTGGTGGTGTCCGGGTTGGCGGACGGGGCGCAACTGGTACAGTCGCCGGAAACGTTGTCGGGAGACACGGTGTTTGTGCGGGCGGAGTGAGTCATGGGAGAATTAATAAAAGGAGCGTGGCGCAGTTTGCGCCGCAAACGCAACCGCACGTGGCTTACGGTGGTAGGGATTGCCGTGGGCGTGATGATGGTCTCCGCGGTGAGTGTGATTGGCACGGCGGGGCGTGAAGTGTTGTACGGCGAATTGGAGAGTATGGGTATAAACGGGTTGTCGGTTATGGCGGAAAGCGGCGGTGAACTCATTGGCGAGGAGGCGCTGCGCGAAATTCGTGAATTGTCGTGCGTTACGTCGGCTATGCCGCTGATGGTGCAGTTGGGTGAGGTGTCGGCGGCGCAGACAAGTGAATCGGCGTTGTGCGGCGTTGATGCCGGTGCCGACCAAGTGATTTCGCTGGTACTGTGTCACGGACGAATGATTTCGCCGGGGGACGTCTCCGCCGCCGCTCGGGTATGTGTGATGGACGAAGCGTTGGCACAAAAAACGTATGGCCGCAGTAACGTGGTTGGAAAAACCGTAACGGTGCAGTTTGGCGGCGTTACCGAACAACTTTCCGTGGTGGGAGTAACCGAAACCGGAAGCAGTTTGTTGCAAAATTTTACGACGCTGATTCCCGGCATGTTGTATATGCCGTATACAACGCAAAGCCACATTACCGGGCAAACGGCGTTTGACCAAGTGGCGGTGCGCGTGAACGAAACCGCCACCAACACCGCCGGGCAACGTATCGAGCAGGCGTTAAACCGATTGTACGATGGCAACGCCCCGTTTCGCACACACAATTTGGCGGTGCAAAAAGCGCGTTTAGAAGGGCTGGTAGATGCGGTCGCGCTGATTTTAACCGCTATCAGCGCCATTTCGTTGGTGGTTTCGGGATTTGGCATTGTCACGGCGATGTTATCGGCGGTGAGCGAGCGCACGCGTGAGATTGGCATAAAAAAAGCCATTGGCGCCAAAAGCGGGCATATTTTGTGGGAGTTTTTGGCAGAGGCGGTTATGTTATCTGCCGCCGGCGCCGTTTTGGGAATTGCACCGGCGGCGTTGCTGGCGGTGGTTTTATCGGCAACGGGTGTATCCGGCGGATTCCCGCTTGGCTTGTTTGCTGGGTTGTTTGTCTTTTCCTTGTTGGTGGGCGGCGTATTCGGTGCTTATCCGGCTTACAAGGCCTCACGCCTACAACCGGTGGAAGCATTGCGCAGCGAATAAAAAACTCTTTTCTCGCACGGGAAAATGTGGTACAATGAGAACGTTAAACAAAGGAGGGTTTGCAATGGCGGAGAGCGTACGCCGATTGTGCGAAGGCGTGGAGTGTCTTACGTTGCCGAGCACACGGTTCAAAACGGCACAAATCACGGTTGCGTTGTTTTTGCCGTTGCGCCGCGAAACGGTGGAGGAATATGCCATTTTACCGCGCTTGCTCACGCGCGCCTGCGCCGCCTATCCGGATTTCACGGGGCTGCATCGTCGGTTAAACGAATTGTACGGTGCCGCTGTGCACGGGCGGGTCACGCGGGTTGGCGAAGCGCAGGCGTTGGTGTTCACGGCCGAATGTACGGCCGACCGCTTTGCGTTAAACGGGGAATCCGTTACCGCCGCCTGTGCGCAGTTGTTGTGCGATATGTTGTTTTCTCCCGTGCTGGAAAACGGCGTGTTTCGGCGTGAGGACGTGGAAACCGAGCGGCGTTGTTTGGCGGAGGATGTGCGGGCGCAGATTAACGATAAGCGGTGGTATGCTCGCCGCCGCGCGGAAGAAATACTGTGTGCGGATGAGGCGTATGGCGTTGGCAGTTACGGCCGCGCCGAGGTGATTGAACGGTTGACACCTGAACAGGTAACGGCGGCATGGGGGCGGATGTTGCGCCACGCCACGGTACGCGTGATTGTGCAGGATGCGGCGGAATTGCCGCAGGTGGAAGCGGCGTTGTGCCGCGGGTTTTCTGCCGTGAACGGCCGCCATTCGCAGGAATGTGTTACCGATACGGCGCACCACTTACCCGCGCTGCGCCGTTGTACCGAAAGAATGGCGGTTAACCAAGCCAAATTGGTGCTGGGGTTCCGCACGGATTGTGCCGAGCCGGACGAAGACGTCAGTGCTACGCGGCTGATGAACGCATTGTTGGGCGGAACGCCGTCGTCGCTTTTGTTCCGAAACGTGCGCGAAGCGCTTAGTTTGTGCTACTACTGCTCGTCCTCGTACGACCGAATGAAAGGCATTTTGCTGGTACAAAGCGGGGTGGACGAGGCAAACGCCGCCCGCACCGAGCAGGAAATTTTGCGTCAGGTGCAAGCGTTGGCGGAGGGTAATTTTACCGAAGAGGAGTTGGAATCGGCGCGCCGTTGCGTGATACAAAGTTTTGAGGCGGTAGGCGATTCGCAAGAAGCAAAGGCGGCGTGGTACATTACCCAGACGTTATTGCCGCGGCAACAGCGTCCGGAGGATGTGCGCCGCGAATTGCAAGCGGTGGACCGTGAGGCGGTTATTCGCGCGGCCGCACGGTTGCGGCTGGAGTGCGTGTATTTGTTGGCGCAGGAGGAAGCAAACCATGGTTGAATGGACCAAGCTCTGCTGTGAACGGACAGGGGAGTGTTGTTATTTTTTGAAACACGCTTCGGGGCTTTCGTTGTACGTGTGGCCCAAGCCGAAGTACGTTACCACCTACGCGGTATTTGCCACCAAATACGGAGCAATTGATACGGCGTGTGTTACGGCGGAGGGCAAAACCGTGACGTTGCCGGCGGGAACAGCGCATTATCTGGAGCACAAATTGTTTGAAAGCGAAGAAGGCGATGCGTTTGAGCGCTATGCCGAAACGGGCGCCAGCGCCAATGCGTACACCTCGTTTGACGAGACGGCGTACTTGTTTACTTGCACGCAACAGGCAACCGAATCGCTCGAGATTTTACTGGATTTTGTGCAAAAACCGTATTTTACGGCGCAAACGGTGGAAAAAGAACGCGGCATTATCGGGCAGGAAATCCGTATGGGTGAGGATTCGCCGTTCCGTCGGGTGTTTTGCAATATGTTATCGGGGCTTTATCATAACCACCCTGTGCATACGGACATTGCCGGTACGGTGGAATCCATTGCCGAGATTACACCGGAACTTTTGTATGATTGTTATAATACCTATTATAATTTACACAATATGGTGTTATCGGTGTGCGGGAACGTTACCTGTGAGCAGGTAGAGGCGGTGGCGGACCGCTTGCTGAAACCGTGTGAACCGCAAGTTCCGTGCCGCGCGGCGGTGAACGAACCGCACGAGGCGGTGCGCCGCCGCACCGAGGTGGAAATGCCGGTATCCGTCCCGCTCTTTTATTTAGGATATAAAGCACCGGTGGACAGTGGTGTGGGGCTTC
>JAZRRV010000089.1:0-10226 GCA_045651085.1 Acutalibacteraceae bacterium | reverse complement strand
AAAAGACATCTCCACAGACACTAGCGTTTTGGATGAAAGGCGATGATGTGCTGGAAGTGCAGCAGAAGCTTTACAATCTGAGATATCTATCCGTAACTCCGGATGGCCAGTTCGGCAACTATACGCTGGCTGCTGTCAAAGCCTTTCAAAATGGCTTCCACGTCCGCTACTGTTTTGCAGGAGTCAAAGGTCGTGTCGTCACCCTTAACAACCAAGCGTTGCGAAGCAGCATAATACGGCTCGGAGAAGTTAACGTGCTCTTTACGGTCTTCCTTAATGGTCAAGCCGGCCATAGCAATGTCTGCCTTTTGCTGACCAACGCTCAAGCACACGGCGTCAAAATCAATGTTCTTGATAACCAGTTCTTTGTTGAGCTTTTGCGCCAACAGGGCGGCAATTTCCATATCGATACCGAGGTACTTATCGCCTTCGGTGTACTCGAACGGCTCGAATGCAGCGTTGGTGGCAACAATCAATTGGTCCTTGGTGGCATCTTCCACAGCGGAAGTGACCGGCGTGGGCGTGCCGTCGCCAAAATACTTGTTGCAGATTTCCTCGAACTTGCCGTTGCCCTTGATTTCCGCGATGAACGCGTTAACCTGAGTGAGCAGTTCGGGTTGCGCTTTGTCCACACCAAAGGCGTAATCTTCTTTTGTCAAGTCGATGTTAATCACCTTGGTAGCAGGAACTTTGGCATCAGCATCCGCGTTCGTGTCCTTGTTGTCGTCCGTTTTTGCGCAAGCCGCGAAAGTTACCAACATAACCACGGCAAGCAACAGTGCTAAAAACTTTTTCATAACAATTACCTCCGATTAAATTGGTTTTGGTCCCGATACTTGCATTATACTCGGTGTGTTTCATAATTGCAAGCCCTTTTTTGAAATTTTGTGGAAATTTACAAAAAATATCGGGATATTTATGCATTATTACCCAATTATTTTTAATTTTTGTGAATAATAATTCATTTTGACAACAATATTCATTCCTTTTCGGCGTATACGACCCGTAAAATCCCCGCGAAATCGGGGTGCGCGGTGACGTTCGAAAGCCCCGCCGACCGAAACAAGCCACACACATCTGACGCTTGACCTGCCCCTACTTCCACGGCAACAAACCCGCCGGAGCGCAAACGGGGCACCCACTGCGAGGCAATGGCGCGATAAAACACCAACCCGTCTCCGCCATCCAGCGCCATTTGGGGTTCGTGTTGTACCTCGCGCTGTAAGGTAGGTAACTCCGCGGTAGGGATGTACGGCGGATTGGAAAGAATAGCATCCACGGTTTGCGGGAAGCGTGCGGCGTCGCACAACACGTCCGCTTCACACACCGTAACCGAAAAAGCGGGATACCTCTCCACGTTACGGCGGAGATATGCCAGTGCCTCCGGCGATTTTTCCAAAGCCGTAACGGTAACAGACGGACACAACGAGGCAACACCCAGCCCCACACACCCGCTGCCGGCGCACAAATCCAGTACCAAGGGATGTTCGCGGTTCAAAGCGGCCAAACGTGCGGCGGCCAGTTCGCACAACAATTCCGTTTCGGGACGCGGAATGAGCACACCTTGCCCTACTTCCAGCGTGAGCGAAAGAAAATCCCACGTGCCCAGAATGTATTGCAACGGCTCACCGGCGGCACGGCGTTCCGCCGCCAGCCGTAAACGGCGGCACACATCGTCCGACAATACGGTACTGCCGCTAGCCGCTACGGCACCACGGCCGAGGCCGCCGATGTCTTCCAGCAAGCAACACGCATCAAAAGCGGGCGAGTCACACCCGCCCGCTTGTAAGCGCTGTTCCAGTTCTGCACGCAACAATTTTACTGTATTCATACGTATATCACCACTCGTCCGCGCCCGCTTCTTCCGGAATAACCGGTAAAAACGCAGCAATGGCACATTCTATCATAGAATCGTCCGGTTCTTTGGTTGTTAGGCGCTGAATCCACAAACCGGGTGCGGAGATAAACCGCGTGAACCGATTGTTTTTGCGGCCCGCCAATTTAATAAGTTCGTACCCAACACCGACCGCGAGCGGCAACAATGCCAATTTGATAAGTACACGCAACCACACCGTTTCCACCCGAATGCAGATGGAGATAACGATTCCCACCAATAACGTAAGCATTAAAAACGAGGTGCCGCAACGGGGGTGGAACCGACTTTGACGGCGCACGTTTTCCACCGTTAATTCCTCACCATTTTCGTAACAAAAAATGGTTTTGTGTTCCGCACCGTGGTACATAAACACGCGGCGAATATCTTTCATCATGGTTACCAGCAACAAATACGCCAAAAACAGTGCCAGCCGCAGTACCCCTTCAAACACACCGCGCAATACCGCGTTGTTGCTCCAAAAGGCGGCGTTGCTTCCTGCATCCAGCGCACCTGCTAACAAGTTATATAAAAGTGAAGGCAAGTACATAAACAAACCCAGTGCCAACGCCACGCCCAGCACGGTGCTGAGTACCATCAACACCGACATCCCCGCCTTTTGCGCAGCAGTGGTGGGTTTTTCTGGCTCCTCTGTTTCCAAACCGGCCAGTTCGGCAGAACGCATCAAACATTTATAGCCGACGGATAACGATTCCACCATACCGTACAACCCGCGCAACACGGGAATTTTCCAAAAGCGCGGACGCTCGGTGGTACCGGCGGAGGCAACTTCCTCTGTTACAATATGTCCCGCTACGTGGCGCACCGCCATCACGGTTTTTTCAGGGCCCCGCATCATCACCCCTTCCAACAGCGCTTGACCGCCGATGGAAGTCTTTTTTGCGGGGGTTCCCTCTTGTTTTGACATTATTCCGCCTCCTGTTCGTGCACGGCGGGCAGCGTGACGACCACAACCGTCCCCTGCCCTTCGGTACTTTCCAGTTCCAAAGCGCCGCCGTGGGCACGCACAATTTCATCGGCGACCGCCAACCCAATGCCGGAACCCGGTTTTCGATTATTAGCACGGTAAAATTTTTGCTTAACGAACGGTAAATCCTTAGCCGCAATGCCAATGCCGTTATCGCTGAACACAATTTGAATGCCGTTTGGCACGGTGGCGGCCTCTACCCGCACACGGCCTTCCTGTGCGCGGGCATATTTTAGGGCATTGTCCAAAATATTGACAAATACTTGGCGCAAACGAGCGCGTTCCCCCAACACAGGCGGTAATTTTTCCTGCTCAATGCACTGCACCTCAACACCTTCGCGGCGGGCGCGGTCGCGGAATAAAAACACGGCCTCCTGCACCTCGGCAAAAACATCCACTTTCTCTTGCGGGGCAACGGATTTGATACGGCGCATACGAGAAAAATCCAGCAATTCCTCTACCATTTCCGAAAGCCGCTCCGCCTCGGCGCTGATAACGTCCAGACCACGGCGAAGAGTTTCCTCATCCCGCATAGAATCGTCGCGCAGGGTTTCGCTCCACCCTTTAATGGCGGTAAGCGGCGTGCGCAGTTCATGCGAGACCGACGAGATAAACTCGTTTTGCAGTTGACCGGCACTTTCGATGTCCGCCGCCATTTCGTTAATCGTATCGCACAAATCACCGATTTCGTCATCGTGGCGCTGCTTTTCAATGCGGCAGGAATAATCCCCCTGCGCAATCTTTTTGGCGGTGGCGCTGATTTGCGAAAGCGGCGTTAAAATGCTGCCCACAAAGTAGGCACTGGACAGCATAACAAAAAACACAACCGCCAACCCAAAAGCGACCATTACCGAAATAAGCATGGTAATTTGAGCATCTACCTTGCCGAGCGCCACCAGATACCGAATGGCACCGTGTACCGTACCGTTACCGTCGTCAATAAGCAAGGTGACCGCCATTACGCGCTGACCGGCGGCGCTTTTGCCAACCCAAATACCTTTCGGCTCTGCGGCACCCAAGGTATGTTGACGCACGGCTTCGCGATAATCCGGAAGATTACCCGGTTCCGGCAAAAAACCTGTACTGCTGGCCAGCACCTTACCGGTGGCGCTGAGCATTTGAAACTCAATCTTCTCCTTATCGGGGAATTCCTCCATATAATCGCGCGCGTTGCTTTCAAAATCCCATCCGTCACGCTCGGCGTAGGCGTCTAACATATCGGAGAACGACCGCGCGCGGGTATACAAACTGTTTTCTGCCTGCTGATAATAATACGAGCGAATGACAAACGCGCCGATAATTTCCAGCGCCAACAACAAAACGGCAACCACACCTAAGCCGTTTACCAGCCAACGGCGTGTCACTTTTTTGAAAAGCACGGTATCCCCCCTTTTTTATATTCCTGTTATCACCATTACGGTTCCCAACGGTATCCCTGACCCCACACAGTAATAATGTGGCGCGGTTCCGATGGGTCGCGCTCCACTTTCATACGTAAACGGCGAATGTTCACGTCCACCACTTTATCTTCACCGTAATAGTCCGCACCCCATACCCGACTTAAAATGTCGGTGCGGGTAAGCATTGTAGCGGGATGCGTTAAGAAGTACTCCATAATTTGAAATTCCACCTGCGTGAGTTCCTGCGGCTGCCCTTGATAGTACAAGGTGCGGTTGCGCAAATTCAGCGTAAACTCACCCGATACCAATTCCTCGCGGTAACTGCCGCTGTCTGCCGCGGCGTTGACGCGGCGCTCCAATGCCTCCAAACGGGCAATGAGTTCCGACGGACTGAACGGCTTGGTAATATAATCATCCGCACCGAGTTTAAGCGCACGCACCTTTTCCTCCTCCTGCGAGCGGGCGGTGAGCATAATAATGCCCAGTGCCGTATTCCTCTCACGCAGGCAGCGGCAGAGTTCAAAGCCGTCCATTCCCGGCAACATTACGTCTAACACGGCGAGACGAAACGATTCACGTTGTTCATCATACAGGCGCAAGGCATCCTCCGCGGTGGCGGCTTGCGTTACCTCATACCCACTGCGGCGCAAATGCAACACAATGAACTCGCGAATAACGGTTTCATCCTCGCACAGCAGAATCCGTTTCATCGGCGCCTTCCTCCTCCGACAGCAACGTAAATAAATACCGTATTTCTTCCAGTGTGATGGCATTCCCTGCCTCGGTGTTCGCCGGACACACAGCGTACCGCCGATTATCCGTTTCCTCCAGCAACACGTATCCCGCCGGTAAAGCGGTGCTTTCCTCCGCAGTGAACGTGCGCATTCGGAACAACCACGCGCCGCTTTCCTCATCCTCATACAACGTCAACGTGTGGGAAGCGGCATCGTAGGCGGCGGGTAATCCCTCCCAGTCGGGGCGCAAGCGCAAAGTATACCCATCCTCGGCCGGAATGAGCGAATGGAATTTCGTGCGTACGGTCTCGGTCGCTTCATCCCAACACCGCCACTCGGTATGCCACAGTGTTTTGGCGCTATCGGTTTCCTCAAACCCCGCCATACGCATCGTAAACGGCCATTCCACCACGCCGTCGCCGTCAATATCCCGCGATTCCAGCGCCGTCTCACGCGCGGTAACAGTGTTAAGCAACGAATCCGCGTCGCACAACGGTGCCGTGAGTTCTCCGCCTTTCCAGCAGATAAGTTCCGTAATCATAGCGCCTTGGTCCTTGTAACAATCCACAAACACGCCGTTTACGTTGGGGGTTAACGCAGTAGCGGTGTGACCGCCAAAACCGACGATATCCCCATCCAACAACGTATGACCGCTGGTAATGACGTTGTCGGACTGGAACGAAAACATTTGTGCCGAGGCCACCGATTCGCCCGCCATCAGCGACAACAATAATAAATCGTCCGCGCCGTCGGCCGTGAGGTCCGCTACCACCAAATCGGTATACGTGCCGCTGAACGAACGGTGAGCAAGCTTGTTGTCTATATCATAAATAGCCAAGCGCGAATCGCGCGAGTTATACATTTTCCAGCCGATAAGCAGTTCCGGAACCCCGTTGTTGTCCAAATCGGCAAATTCAACTTGACGCACACTTTCCCCATTGCCGGCAACGTCCGCAACCGAGGACCACGTGCCGTCCTCTGCGCGTTTGAGAAGATTAATGTGTACCAACGCGCCTTCGTGGTTGCGACGGTAAAAGGCCAGACCCATATCCTGCATTTGGTACGCGGCGGTCGGTGAGGTTGCATCCCCCGCTGCCAGCAACGTATGAGGACGCACCTGCTCCAACAAAATAAACGCGGTTAAATAGTTGCCGTTTGCCGGATATTTCAGCGTGTATTCCGCAGATTCTCCGTTTTTGGTGTGGCTGGTAATATACGCATCCAGCGCGTTACGGATGGCCTCCTGCTCGCCGCTGTTTTTGGGGGGCGTAAGTTGACTTTCCACCGTAAGGCCAATAGCGCTGCAACCGGTTAATGCCAAACAAAGAACAACGCAAACCACCGCTAATATGCGCCGGTAAACCGTCATTTTACGCACCTCCTAAAAGATTTATCCCTTATATTGTAGTAGAATTCACCCGCAAAGTCAATATAAAAAGCGCGGCACTGTGTGCCGCGCCGTTTCGCACGTTGTAAATTGCGAATTTTACGGATTGGCACTAGGAATCATCAAATCACAGTGCCTCTGCCTCGCTCAGCCACAGAGCGGCCGTGGCATCCGAAGGCATACGCCAATCGCCGCGCGGCGATATGCAAACCGAGCCCACTTTGGGGCCGTCCGGCAGGCAATTGCGCTTAAATTGTTGTGCAAAAAAGCGCTTCAGAAATACGCACAACCAGTGTTTAATTTCCGCCGCAGTAAAGGTGCCGCAAAAAGCAATGCACGCCAACCGATAAATGCGGGACGGCGAACTACCGTAGCGGAGCAAGTGATACAAGAAGAAATCGTGCAACGCATAATCACCCACAATTTGCTCGGTTTTTTGCGCAATATTGCCGTTCTCCGGCGGTAGCAGTTCGGGGCTGACGGGGGTGTTCAAAATATCTGTTAACACGGTGCGCCGCTCCTCACCACCGCGAGCGGCTTCGTACGCAACCAGGTGCCGCACCAATGTCTTAGGTACGTCCGCATTAACGCCGTACATTGACATATGGTCGCCGTTATACGTCGCCCAACCGAGCACCAACTCCGACAAATCGCCCGTGCCCACCACCAAACCGCCGCTTTGGTTGGCAATGTCCATTAACACTTGTGTGCGTTCACGTGCTTGCGCATTTTCGTAAGTGACATCCATAGCACCGTTGTGGCCAATATCTTCCAAATGGCAAGTAACGGATTGGGCAATATTTACCTCGCGCAAGGTCGCCCCACACGCTTTTGCCAACGCGCACGCATTGTGATAGGTGCGGTCAGTCGTGCCGAAACACGGCATCGTAACGGCAATAATATCCTGCGGGTCGCGGTTGAGCAGTGCATAGGCGCGGGCAATCACCAACAACGCCAGCGCCGAATCCAGACCACCCGATAACCCCACCACCGCTTTGCTGTGGGTATGTGCCAAACGGCGTGCCAACCCGTGCGATTGCAGAGCCAACACTTCCTCACAACGCGCCGCGCGCGCCGTTTCGTCCTTAGGGATAAACGGAGAGGCGGAAATTTGGCGCGTAAGGGTGAGTTCCTTTACACCAAGAGAAAACGGCACCGACGGCAACGCAACCACAGAGGCGGATTTCATGCGGCGGTCGTGCAAAAGGTGCTGCAAATCCACCTCCGTAGCCAAGCAACCGGTAGTATACAACTCACTTTCCGCCAACAGTTTGCCGTTTTCGGCAATGAGATTATGACCGGAAAATACCGAATCGGCAACCGATTCGCCCTCGCCCGCACTGGCATACACATACGCACAGTTCAGCCGTGCAGACTGCGCCGCCAGCAATTGACGGCGGTAATCCGCTTTGCCCACCAGTTCACTGCCCGCCGAAAGATTGGCAATGACCGTGGCTCCCGCCGCCGCCAAACGAATGCTGGTTTGGTCCGCGACAAACACGTCTTCACACAATTCCACACCCAAGCAAAATTCCGGCAGTGTGGTACAAGTAAACACGGTATCAGCACACAGACGGGTGCGTTGACCGGCAAAATCCACTTCCATCGATACGTCCGCGCCGGCGGTGAAATAGCGAGTTTCGCTGTATTCCGCGTAACCCGACAAATGATATTTGGGAACCAACCCGAGCAACTGACCGTGACAACACACGGCGGCGCAGTTATACAGCGCCGAGCCAACCGCTACCGGCAAACCAACGGCGAGCACCGCATCCAGCGTTGCGGTGCGACGCAACACTTCCGCCAGCGCTTGCTCTGCCGCTTGCAGTAAAGTGGTTTGAAAAAACAAATCCCCGCAAGTGTAGCCGGTAAGGCACAACTCCGGAAACACCAGCAGCGCCGTACCTTCCGGTGCGGCTAAGGCGTGTGTGATAACTTGTTCTGCGTTGTAGCGACAATCCCCCACGTGAATGGGCGGTGTGATTGCCGCAACCCGTAAAAAACCGTCTTTCATTGTCGTTCATCCCCTTATATGCTTTTAGTATAGCTCATTTTTGGAAAAAAGCAAACAGTTTTTTTACTTGACAAAAAAGACGGGGGGTGTTACCATACTATTAACGCGTTGATGAGGACGGCGGGTTGCACGGTTTTTCTTTCAGAGAGCGTTCGGTTGCTGAAAAGGACGTAAGAAAACGCAAACCGTTACCACCTCGGAGGGCTTCTGAATGTTTCGGCATAAAGGAAGACGGGTCGCTCCGTTATCGGCGGCAATGAGTGCGGCATGGTGTGCCGCAGAATTCAGGGTGGAACCGCGAGGCAATTATGCCCCGCCCCTTTTACAGGGGCGGGGTTTTTGTATTTTGAAAGGAGAAACCGAGATGTTGAACATTACTTTGAAAGACGGCAGTGTTTGTCAAACGGAGCAAACCACGGTGGAGGCGTTTTGCAGAGAACTGTCGATGGGGTTATTCCGCGCCGCCTGCGCCGCCCGCGTAAACGGTACGGTGGTGGACCTGCGCACACCGCTTTTGGAAGATTGCACGGTGGAGATTCTTACGTTTGACGATGCGGACGGTAAAAAGGCGTATTGGCATACGGCCTCGCACGTGATGGCACAGGCCGTAAAGCGCTTGTGGCCGGACACCAAG
This sequence comes from Acutalibacteraceae bacterium, assembly GCA_045651085.1. GTDB lineage: Bacteria > Bacillota > Clostridia > Oscillospirales > Acutalibacteraceae > RGIG3009. The sequence goes on along the minus strand of JAZRRV010000089.1, from coordinate 1,196 downwards.
TTAACCATAGGCCCTTCGGTTGACACGGGATTCTATTATGACTTTGACCGTGACTGCGGCTTTACGGCCGAGGATTTAACCGCTATTGAGGCGGAAATGAAAAAAATTATTAAGGAAAGCTTGCCGCTGGAGCGGTTTACTCTCCCCCGTGCCGAGGCACTGGAACTTATGAAGGATGAGCCGTACAAGGTGGAACTAATTGAAGCGTTGCCCGCTGAGGCGGAGATTTCGTTTTACCGCCAAGGCGACTTTACGGATTTGTGTGCCGGCCCGCACTTGATGAGCACCGGCAACTTAAAAGCCGTGAAACTGCTGAGCGCCACCGGTGCGTATTGGCGCGGCGATTCCAAAAACAAAATGCTACAACGTGTATACGGTATTGCGTTCCCCAAAGCGGCGGAACTGGAAGCACATTTGGAAAAACTGGAAGAAGCCCGCAAGCGCGACCACAACAAACTGGGACGCGAATTGGAACTGTTTACCACGGTGGACGTTATTGGTCAAGGGTTACCGGTACTGCTGCCGAAAGGCGCGCGTATTGTGCAACTGTTGCAACGCTGGATTGAGGACGAGGAGCAAAAGCGCGGTTATTTGCTGACCAAAACCCCGCTGATGGCCAAAAGTGACCTGTATAAGATTTCCGGCCACTGGGACCATTATCTTGACGGTATGTTTGTGCTGGGCGACCCGCAAGACGAAACCAAAGAATGCTTTGCACTGCGCCCGATGACCTGTCCGTTCCAGTATCAGGTGTTCCTAAACCGTATGCGCTCGTACCGCGACCTGCCAATGCGGTTGGGTGAAACCTCCACGTTGTTCCGCAACGAGGACAGCGGCGAAATGCACGGGTTAATTCGCGTGCGCCAGTTCACCATTTCGGAAGGTCACCTTATTTTGCGCCCCGACCAATTGGAAGAGGAATTTAAGGGGTGTTTGGAACTTGCCAAATACGTACTGGACACGGTGGGTATGTTGGAAGATTGCTCGTTCCGTTTTTCGCAATGGGACCCCGACAACCGCGAAAAGTACATTGGCACGGAAGAACAGTGGAACGAGGCCCAACGCGTAATGGGCAAAATTTTGGACGATTTGGACGTGGAATACACCGTTGGTGTGGGCGAAGCCGCTTTCTACGGCCCCAAACTGGATATTCAATACAAAAACGTGTTCGGCAAGGAGGATACCATCGTCACCAT
>JAZRRV010000088.1:0-1314 GCA_045651085.1 Acutalibacteraceae bacterium | reverse complement strand
GTTCGTAAAGTCAAATAACAGGCATAAGCCCCGCCGACAAGGTCGGCGGGCTTTTTCTTTACAACGCTTTGCGGGTGTGGTACAATACAAGAAACCGATGACGGGAGGAACGGCGATGTTTGGAGATGTGCGCACGTGGGGGATGATACTACGCGTGCTGGGCGCGGTGGTCGGCGCCGCGCTGTGCGTGTGGGGCGTGTTGCCGCTCGCAACCAGTCGCCTTAATTCCGGAAACTTAACATTGTTGCTCGCCGGTGCAGCCGTTTTTGCGGCGTGCACGTGGTTTCCTGCGGTAGCGGGCGTGGTGCGGCACTGGTGGCAGAGCGCATTTGGCAAAACCGTGCTACTGGTTGCTGCGGTTGTGGCAACCGTGCTTATTACCTTGTTTGTCGTAGTATCCGTTAATATGGTGCGCGCCAATTTTCGAGAACCGGCACAGGACGCTACGGTGGTGGTGTTGGGCGCGGGATTGCGTGGTGACCGCCCCAGCACCATTTTGCGAGGGCGGTTGGAAACGGCGGTGGATTATCTTACTGCGCACCCGCAAGCGGTGTGCGTGGTATCCGGCGGGCAAGGGCGTGACGAAGTTTGCACCGAGGCGAGCGTGATGTATACCTATTTGATAAACGCCGGCATTGCGCCGGACCGCTTGTTTGTGGAGGACCGCTCCACCAGCACGTTTGAAAATATTGCGTTTTCTCGTGAAATTATTGAAAAAAACGGATTAAATTCGCAAATTGCGTTAATTACGCAGGAATTTCACCAATACCGCGCCGCCCAATTTGCCAAAGCGGCGGGATTTACCGAGGTGGGCGCCGTTACGGCACACACGCCGTGGTATTTGTTGGGCAGTTACTGGATACGGGATTTTGCCGGTATCTGTCACCGCGCGTTGTTAGGAACATAATACAAACAAAAATCACCGGCTTGTATCTTGCAGGATACAAGCCGGTGTTGCTATGCGATTATGACAAAGAAAACAAGGTGCGTAAGGTGGCAATCACGCTATCGGTTTCGAGCGCGGCGCGGGTGAGCAACGTGCCACGCATACGGTAGGGGTGTCCCACGGCGGCCAGCAACTCGGCATCGTTTTCGCCGTCGCCAAACGCCACGGCTTGGTCGGGTGTAATGCCGAGTTTGTTCATCAGCGTGGCCGCGGCGTTGCCCTTGTTGGCGCAGGGGGCGACCAGTTCGGTCAACCCCGGTTCATGGTACGAAATACGGTACGATGGGTTAGGCGGCAGGGGGTCATTGGTGTACAGTTCCAGTTTAAGAAAGTCCTCGCCAATCTCATTTATGGAAGTAATGGCTTTG
>JAZRRV010000087.1:0-5272 GCA_045651085.1 Acutalibacteraceae bacterium | reverse complement strand
CCAACGCTCTTGGCACTCCTCGCCAAACCTACGAACATCCTCTAATGTGGTGTCGGGTTCGGCTCGCAAATATGCCCACCACGGTTACCTGTACCACATGGTGCAGGCAGCAGTGGAGGAAACGGGTTTGCCCATTGCCCTGCATTTGGACCACGGTTCCAGTTTTGAACTGTGTAAAGATTGCATTGACGGCGGGTTTACTTCTGTAATGATTGACGGCTCGCATTTGCCGTACGAAGAAAACGTAGAAGTCACCCGCAAGGTTGTGGAATATGCGCACGCCCGCGGTGTCACGGTGGAAGGCGAACTGGGTCAGCTTGCCGGCGTGGAAGACGAAGTTAGTGTTGAGGCGGACAAAGCCAACTACACCGACCCCGAGCAGGTTCAGGATTTTGTCACCCGCACCGGCGTGGATTCGTTGGCGATTGCTATCGGCACCAGCCACGGCGCGTTCAAATTCAAGCCCGGCCAAAAACCGCAACTTCGTTTTGACATTCTTAAAGAGGTTATGGACCGCTTACCCGGTTTCCCGATTGTGTTGCACGGTGCTTCGTCCGTTATGCCGGAATACGTGGGTCTGGTCAACCAATACGGCGGCCAAATGGCAGACGCTATCGGCATTCCGGAAGATATGCTGCGTGAAGCCGCATCGCTTGCCGTGTGCAAAATCAACGTGGACTCCGACCTGCGCTTGGCAATGACGGCCGGTATCCGTCGTCATCTGGCGGAGAATCCCACTCACTTTGACCCCCGCCAGTATTTGGGCGACGGGCGTGCCTGCATCACCGACGTGGTGAAACACAAAATCCAAAACGTGTTGGGCAGTGCCGACCGCGTCTAAAATCCGTGTTGTTCGGGCCCCGCTAATTTCGGTTGGCGGGGTCTTGTTGTAGCAACGGCGCGCATTTTTTCGGGAAAGGACGAGAATGCTATGTCCCTGCTGGTTATTGACGGTAACAGTATTCTTAACCGTGCGTTTTACGGCATTAAGGTGCTCACCACGCACGACGGAACGCCCACCAACGCGTTGGTGGGGTTCCTTAACATTTACCACCGCTTGTTGGAGCAAACGGGGGCGGAGGCGGTAGCGGTTGCGTTTGACCGCAAAGCCCCTACCTTTCGCCACGCGCTGTACAGTGAATACAAAGCAGGCCGCAAAGGCATGCCGGAAGAATTGGCGGTGCAGTTGCCTCTTATTAAAGAACTGTTGGTGTTAATGGGGTGCACCGTACTGGAGCAGGACGGGTACGAAGCGGACGATATTTTGGGTACGCTTTCGGCCGCCGCCGCGCGGGAAGGAGTACCGTGCTACCTTGCCACCGGCGACCGCGATTCGTTGCAACTGGTGGGGGACAACGTGACGGTGTTGTTGGCCGCCACCCGTATGGGCCAACCGGAAACGTTGGTATACGACCGTGCCGCCATTCAGGAAAAATACGGTCTTACACCCGAACAACTAATCGACTTAAAAGCCCTAATGGGCGATTCGAGTGATAACATTCCCGGTGTGCCCGGCGTGGGCGAAAAAACGGCGTTGGACTTGTTGCACCGTTTTGGCACGCTGGACGGCGTATACGCCGCACTGGACGACCCTACCCTGCGGGAGAGTTTGCGCCGCAAGTTGCAAGAGGGGCGCGAAAGCGCGTATTTGAGCCGCCGCTTGGGCGAAATTTGTCGTACCATGCCGCTGGACAACCCCTCTCCGCGCGCCTATGCACTGCGCGAACCGCAGCGGGAGGCGCTTGCCGCGCTTATGACGCGGTTGGAACTGTTCAAATTGATGGAGCGTATGGGGCTAACGGCGGTCGTGGTTCCCACCACCTCAAAAACCGAGGCAGTGGAACCCGAGGCGCTGGTTGCCGCCGCGCCGGAAACGGTGTTGAACCACCCTGTGGTAACCGTGTGGGTAACGGAAGATACCGCGTGGATGGCGGCAAACGGTATGGCGGCATCGCTTTCCCTTGAGGACGAGTCGTTTTGGGGGTGGCTGGCGGATGGCTCCCACGCCAAACGCGTGGCGGATACCAAGCCACTGGCGGCACGCGCACTGCGCCACGGTGTAACGCTTGCCAACGTGGTGATGGATACCCGTTTGGCGGCGTATTTGTTGGACCCGCTGGCATCCGATTATGAACTGAAACGCTTGGCGTTGCAATACGGTGTCTGTCCGCCCGCGGGCGAACAACCGGAGGAATTGCGGTTGTTATACGTACTGGCAGACGTGTTGGAAACGCTGGTGACGGAAACAGGCCAGCAAAACTTATTGCGCGATATGGAGATTCCGCTGGCGCTCGTGTTGGCGGATATGGAGCGCGTGGGGTTTGCGGTGGACCGCGAAGGGTTGCACCGCTTTGGCGAACAACTGGCGGCGCGCATTGAAGAACTTACCGATAGCATTGCCCAAGCAGTGGGGTATGCGTTCAATCTCAATTCTCCCAAACAACTGGCGAAAGCCCTGTTTGAGGATTTGGGATTACCCGCCAAGAAAAAGACCAAATCCGGCTATTCCACCAACGCCGAAGTATTGGAAAGTTTGAAACACGCCCACCCCGTGGTGGGAATGATTTTGGATTACCGCACGTTATCCAAACTAAAATCCACCTATTGCGACGGTTTGGAAAAAGAAATCGGGGACGACGGGCGTATCCACACCAATTTTAATCAAACCGAAACGCGAACCGGCCGCATTTCCTCCACCGAACCCAACCTGCAAAACATTCCGGTGCGGCAGGAACTGGGGCGCGAATTGCGCCGCTTTTTCCACGCGCGTGAGGGCGCGGTGTTGTGTGATGCGGACTATTCGCAAATTGAACTGCGCGTGTTGGCGGCACTTTCCGGTGACGAAACCATGGTGCGTGCGTTTAATGAGGAGGAGGACATCCACCGCATTACCGCTGCGCAGGTGTTTGGCGTGCCCGAAAGTATGGTCACGCCGTTGATGCGCTCGCAAGCCAAAGCGGTGAATTTCGGCATCGTGTACGGCATTGGCGCACACTCGTTGTCGGAGGATATTCACGTCAGCTACGGCGAGGCCAAGCGGTATATTGAGCAGTATTTGGCCAATTACGGCGCGGTAGCGGGGTATATGGACGGGCTAATTGAAAAAGCCAAGCAAGTCGGTTACGCCGAGACGTTGTTTGGTCGCCGTCGTCCGTTGCCGGAACTCAAAGTGAGCAACCGCGTCACCGCGTCGTTTGGTGAACGGGTGGCACGCAATATGCCCATTCAGGGCACGGCGGCCGATATTATTAAGTTGGCAATGATTCGTGTACACGAACGGCTGCGCCGTGAGGGCGTGGCGGCACAACTTATTTTGCAGGTACACGACGAATTGATTGTGGAGGCGGAGCAACACGATGCCGCCCGCGCCGCGTGCATTTTGCGCGAGGAGATGGAGGCCGCGGTGCAATTGTCGGTTCGTTTGCGCGTGGACGTGCACACCGGAGCCACGTGGTACGATGCCAAACAATAACTCACTTTTTTTGTCAAACCCTTTGCACAACGCGAAAATTGTGGTAAAATGAAACAAGCAAACGAGAGGAGGGCTACCGTGACACGCATACTTACCCACAGTGTTGCCGAAACTGAGGCACTGGGGCGCCGTTTGGCGGCGCAGTGTACCGCGGGCACGGTGGTGGCCTTTTTTGGTGGTTTGGGCATGGGGAAAACCGCCTTCGTGCGGGGTATGGCACAGGTGTTGTCACCTGCGGCAGAAGTATCCAGCCCCACCTTTGCACTGGTGAACGACTACGGTGGCACCCCGCCGTTGGTGCATTTTGATATGTACCGCGTTAACGGATGGGAGGATTTGGACACCACCGGTTTTTTTGAGTATTTGGACGCCGGCGCGGTGCTCGCCGTGGAATGGAGCGAAAACGTGGAAGCGGCGTTGCCGCCCACAGCCGTGCGGGTTACTTTTGAACGCTTGGGCGAAACCGAGCGTGCCGTTGCAATTGAGGGGGTGGCGTTGTGAAACCGCTGGGGGAATCTTACACATTGTTGGCGGTGGAATCGTCGGCCGGCCCTGCCTCTTGCGCCGTGTTGCGGGTGGAGGGTGAACGCCAAACCCTGTTGTGCGAGTCTTCGGTCAACACACGACTGACCCATAGCCAAACGCTAATGCCTATGGTGGAAGATATGCTGCGCAACGCGGGGCTTTCCCTGCCGCAGGTAGATGCCTTGGCCGTGGCGGTGGGCCCCGGCTCGTTTACGGGGGTGCGCATTGGCGTGGCGGCCGTAAAAGGGCTGGCATTTGCGCACGACTTGCCTTGTATTCCCGTATCCACGTTGGAAGGAATGGCGTACCGTCTGGCGGGCATTCCGGCGGACTGTGATATTGTGGCGGTAATGGACGCTCGTTGCCGTCAGGTGTACACCGCGTTGTTTGCGTTGCGCGGCGGCGTTCTCACGCGGGAAACGCCGGACGAAGCCGTGTCGCTGGAGGAGTTGGCAGCGCGGTTGCGCACACGCACCCATCCGTTGTTAGCGGTGGGGGATGGCGCTGCTCTGTGTTGTGCGGAGTTGGGTGCCACGCTACCGTTGTTGCGGCAGGCACCCGTTGGCTTGTGTGACCAGCACGCCGTGGGCGTGGCGCGGGCAGCGGTGCCGCTTTTGGCAAACGGCGGTGCCGTGTCGGGCGACACGTTGTTGCCCGTGTACCTGCGCTTGCCGCAAGCCGAGCGCGAACTGCGCCGTCGGCAGGCGGAATCGCTTGGTTAAGGAACCCTATATCGGCCCTTTCGGCCGCGGATATTCATAAAATAGGAGGTTTTACGTTATGCCTACACCGTTTATTGCGAACCACCCGTTAATTCAGCACAAGGTGTCTATCCTGCGGGATATTCACACCAGTTCCAAGCAATTTCGCGAGTTAATTCGCGAAATTACCCAGTTGATGGTATACGAAGCAACGCGTGACCTGCCGCTGTGCGATGCGGAGGTGCAAACCCCGATGGCGAAAATGACCGGCAAAAAAATTGCCGGCCGCAAACTGGCGTTTGTTCCGATTTTGCGCGCCGGTTTGGGTATGGTAGACGGCGCGGTGGAGTTGGTCCCCTCCGCGCGTGTCGGTCACATCGGCTTGTACCGCGATGAGACCACGCTGACGCCGGTGGAATACTACTGCAAACTGCCGGGTGACATTCAAGAGCGTGAAGTGATTGTGCTGGACCCGATGTTGGCTACCGGCGGTTCGGCGGTGGACGCGGTTGGTCAAATTAAGCAACGCGGCCCCAAGAGCATTAAGTTTATGTGCAGTATTGCGGCACCGGAG
>JAZRRV010000086.1:0-7806 GCA_045651085.1 Acutalibacteraceae bacterium | reverse complement strand
GTCGCCAATTCCTGCGCATAACGCGTCATTCCCGCCGGGTCTTGCGCTTTGGCGCACGCCACCACCGTGGCGGCGTAATCGGCTAAATGACGGATTAATTCCCGCTCCTCCGGCGCCGTTAACAAGCACAACGTTTGTGTGGCGGTGTCGGTAAGCGATACCCCATCCTCCGCCAACGTACGGAAAATGGAACACAAGCGCGCGTGAGCATACTGCACATAATACACCGGATTGGACGACGATTGTTCAATGGCTAGTCCCAAATCAAAATCCATCTGCGTACTCGCTTCGCGCAAATTAAAGAAGAAGCGCGCCGCATCCACCGGTACCTCGTCCAACAAATCCGCTAACTGAATGGCTTTACCGGAACGCTTCGACATACGTACCACTTCGCCGTTGCGCATAAGGCGAACCAACTGCATTAACACTATCTGCAAACGGTCGCCATCCAGCCCAATCGCATCCAGTGCGCCCTTCATTCGCGCCACGTGACCGTGATGGTCCGCGCCCCACACGTCAATGCAGGTATCAAATCCGCGCGCAAATTTGTTGCGGTGATACGCAATATCCGCAGCAAAATAGGTGGGATTCCCGTTGGCACGTACCAGCACTTCGTCCTTAATACCTTCCTCCACGCCGTCGCGGTTGAGGTGCTTCTTGCTTTGGTATTTTTCGCCGTATTCACCCGCGCGGTACCACAGCGCGCCGTCCTTTTCATACGTCAGCCCGCGTTCGGTCAACAGGGCAATCGTCTCCGCCAACTCACCGTTTTCGTGCAGGGTGGATTCGGTGAACCAACGGTCATAGTTAATGCGATATTTCGCCATATCCCGCTTCATTTTTTCAATGTTCAGCGGCAACGCATACGCCACCAACGCGCGCCGCCGCTCGTCTTCCGCCACCTCAACGTACGCATCGCCGTGAATATCAGCAAAATTCTTCGCATGGTCACGAATGTCGTCACCGTGATACGCATCCTCCGGCATCGTTACCGCATCCTCGCCGCGGTAAAGTTGCAGATACCGCACTTCCAGCGACAAGGCGAATTTGTCAATTTGGTTACCCGCATCGTTAATGTAAAATTCACGCCATACTTCGTACCCGGCGGCTTCCAACACCGCCGCCATACAGTCGCCCAGTGCACCGCCGCGGGCATTGCCCATATGCATTGGTCCGGTGGGGTTGGCAGAGACAAATTCCACCATCACCTTTTTTCCCGCGCCGTAGTTACTGCGACCGTAAGCATCGCCCTGCGCTAACACCGCAGCCACCACGTCGGCATAATACGCCGGCGACAAAAAGAAATTCAAAAAACCGGGACCTGCCACTTCGGCACGCTCCAAATACGTGTTTTCCAACTGCAAATGCGCAACCAAACAGTCCGCAATCATCCGTGGCGCCTTGCGAAACGCGCGCGCCGAAACCATAGCCGCGTTTGCCGCCAAATCGCCGTGTGTGCGGTCCGCGGGCACTTCCACCGTAAACGGCGGCAAGGGCTCGTCCGGCAGTTCGCCGGCGGCCGCCGCCGCCTGTGCCGCCGCTTGTAGTGCCGCGCGTAACTGTTGCTCGGCTTTTTCCGCAATGGTATTCATTCAGACACTTCCTTAACTGTGATTTCCATCGTACATTCCGTGGGGGCGCCTTCCCCCATCTCCAATTGGTAGGCGGCAAACACCCGCCCACCACCGGCCGTAAGCGTACATTCCAACGCCGTACACAAAGTATATAACCGAAGTTGGCCATACGGTGTGCAATACCGGCACGAACACCGCTTGTCCGGCTCAAACACCATATACGATTGCATTTCTCCTTGCCGCTCCAGCGTCAAACGCTCGGGGGATGCCGTAAGACACACCGCCGCACCCTTTGCGCCGTCACACGCGGGCTCATGATAACACAACCGCATACCGTCCGCCGTGGCAGTAAGCGTGCCCACCGCCTGCAACCGATTTTCGTCGGTGTCACCATCCTGCTGCTGACACGTTGTCAGCCATATTTCCACCTTCATATCAACCGAACTCCTCCGGTTCAACCCGATGAATGTCCCCCTCCACTGCACGGCCGAGGAACATCTCCGCTACCTGGGCAAACCCTTGCGGACGGTCGCTCACGAAAAAGCGATAGTCGCCCCCCGTTTCACGCCCGCACAAAGCATCCTGCTCACGCAAATGCTGTTCGCAACGAGCCGCACAAGCGGCGCCCGCGTCAATTAGCACAACATCCTCACCCAGCACATCCGCAATGATGGGCTTAAGTAACGGAAAATGGGTGCAACCCAAAATAACCGTGTCCACCCGCTGTTCGCGCAACGGCTGCAAATAGCGCCGTGCCACGGCGAGCGTGGCTTCGTTATCCCGCTCTATCCAGCCGTTTTCCACCAACGACACAAACAACGGGCACGCCTGCGAAAACACCTGTACATCCCCCGCCTGCCGCAAATACGTTTCAAACGCCCGCGAACGCACGGTGGCGGAAGTCCCCAACACACCGATACGCCCGCCCCGCGTCGCGGCAAGTGCCGCATCCGCCGCCGGTTCCAGCACACCCATAGTAAACACGGGCTGTTGTGCCAACACGGCAGGCGCCGTGGTGCTAACCGTCCCGCAAGCGGCAACAATGCATTTGACATCGTATTTCCGTAAAAAGCGGCAATCCTGTGCGGCATAGCGGGCAATGGTTTCGGGACTATTTGTGCCGTACGGTACGCGCCCCGTATCCCCAAAATATACGACGTTTTCGTGTGGCAAACGGGCAAGCAATTCCCGCACCACCGTAAGTCCGCCCAAACCGGAATCAAACACGCCGATAGGCCGATTATCCATTGTCACCCGCCTCCTCTACATCTTTCTCATTCTACCACAGTCTATGCGCGAATACAACCATTTCTTACCGATAATCACAAAAAAGAGCGCACATTGTACGCTCTTTTCGGTATCTCTATATCGGTTAGCCACGGCAACGGCGGGTAATCTCCTCCAGCACGTCCCAGTTGGCTTCCATATCCTGTACCAAACGAATTTGTGTGCGGGCACGCACTAGGTTGTGGTCGCCATACCGCACCTTAAAGTACTTGTCCCCGTTCAGGTAATCGGTTAAAAACCGAACCGCCAACTCCAACGTCATTACCTTTACGCTGGTAAGTAACAATTCCGTTTCGTTCGGGTGAAGCAGGCCGTGTGCGCCGCGCAAAAAGCCGCGCGTAAATTGTTCATACAATTCGGCATTCAGCGAAACTTTGGATAAATCGCGCTCGTCCTCTGCCGCCGTGGAGGCACCGTACCGTACCGCGTCCCCAAAATCGAACAACGAGGTGCCGGGCATAACCGTGTCCAAATCAATCACACAAATGGCACGGTCACTGTTGGTGTCAAACAAAATGTTGTTGATTTTCGTGTCGTTATGTGTGACGCGCCACGGCAAACGGCCGGCGTGCAACCCATCCATCAGAACGCCGCATTCCGCCTCACGCTCCAGCAAAAACTCAATTTCTGCCTCCACGCCGTTGCGACGGGACACCACGTCGCGTTCCACAACTTCGTGAAAATCCCTGTACCGCGCCGGCGTGTTGTGAAAATTCGGGATAATTTCGCTCAACGTTTCTGCCGGAAAATCCGACAACCACGCCTGAAATTCACCGAACGAGCAACCCGCCTCAAAAAACTGTTCGGGGCGCTGTACCATATCGTACGCTACGGCGTTACCCACGTATTCGTACACGCGCCAAAAATGATGGTCACCGGTGTAATGGTAGGGCTTTCCGTCTGCGCCCGTCAAAAAAGATAACACCCGACGGTCGTACGAACCGGTTTGCGCTAACAGTTTTTTCTTAATATGCTCTGTCACACTTAAAATGTTTTCCATCACTTCGTGCGGTTGCTTAAACACATAGGTGTTGATGCGTTGAAAAACATAGCGCCGTTGTGCTTCGGCGGTTTGAACCGTGACAAGATAGGTACGGTTGATGTTGCCCGAATGTATCTCCTCTGTGGCGATTACCGGGTCGGTAATGCCAAAGTGAGAAGCAATCTGCTGGAACTCCATTCCATCCCTCTTCCCAATTATAATCCTACTGGACATAGTGTCAGCATACCAAAAAGCGGAAAAAAAGTCAAGAAATAAAACCTTTTCCGGAAAACAGGCGAGAATTACTCCTTATATCCCAACGTTCCGTTGGCAGAAGCCGTGAGATAAGCGTTGATAAATCCGTCCAGCTCGCCGTCCATTACCGCGTTGATATTACCCATCTCATAACCGGTGCGATGGTCCTTTGCCAAGGTGTACGGCATAAACACGTAAGAACGTATCTGGCTGCCCCAGGCAATCTGCGCCTGCGTACCCTTAATATCCTCAATGCGGTCCAAATGTTCCCGCTCTTTAATCTCCATCAACTTCGCTTTGAGCATATTCATCGCCGTGTCGCGGTTTTGGAACTGACTGCGTTCCGTTTGACAAGCCACGACAATTCCTGTCGGAATGTGTGTTAAACGCACGGCCGAGGAGGTTTTGTTAATATGCTGACCGCCCGCGCCGCTGGAACGGAACACATCCATTTTAATATCTTCCGGACGAATGTCAATTTGAATACTGTCGTCCAGTTCCGGCAGCACTTCCACCGCCGAAAAAGAGGTATGGCGGCGCCCCGCCGCATCAAACGGAGACACGCGCACCAACCGATGCACGCCGGCTTCACCTTTGAGATACCCGTAAGCATTCTCGCCCGTAACCTGAATACACGCGCTCTTCAGCCCGGCTTCGTCGCCGTCAAGATAATCTAGAATTTTGTAGGTAAACCCGTGCTTTTCTGCCCAGTGAGTGTACATACGATATAGCATTTCCGCCCAATCCTGCGCTTCCGTGCCGCCGGAGCCGGCGTGAAAGGTTAAGATGGCGTTTTTAGAATCATACTCCCCGGTAAGCAACGTGGCCAGCCGTTGAGATTCCAATTCACTTTCCACCTGCGCCACACCGTCACTGCACTCTTCCAGCAACGAAAGGTCTTCCTCTTCGTCCGCGAGTTCAAGCAGCGTATGCGTATCGTGATAGGTGGCAACCAACCGCTGATACCGCTCAATACCGTCTTTGAGCGAAGCGGCGCGCTGAGTAACCTTTTGTGCATTGTCCATATTATCCCAAAAGCCGGGTTCCGCAGCACGCATATCCAGTTCTGCCAATTCCTTTTGCATAGCCGCCAGCCCAATCGCCTCGGACAACGCCTCAATTTGCGGCAGACTGTTTTCCAGCCGCAGGCGCAATTCTTCGAACTGAAGCATAGTCGCCATCCTTTCCTACCGATGAGTTAGTGCTTCTATTATATGATAGTCGCGCTCACGGGTCAAGAATTTTTTTCAAAAGCCACTTGACGAGTTGGGCTTGGGTTGTTATAATGTTATGGTGCTTTTTTATGGAAAGCCGAAATTTATTCCTTGCCCTTTCCGCGTGAGAGGGCCATAGACCAAGAGGAGGTGCAAATTATGCCCACAGTAAAAGGTTCCTACGAAGCCGTCTTCATTTTCTCCTTAACGTTGGGAGAGGAAGGCGTCCCCGCAATGGTGGAAAAGTTCAAGACTCTCATTGCGGAAAACTCCGAAATCGGCGAAGTTGACGAATGGGGTAAACGCCGTTTGGCGTATCTCATCAACGATGAGGCCGAAGGTTACTATGTGCTGTACAACTTTGTCAGCGGCCCGGATTTCCCGAGCGAGCTGGAGCGTGTCAGCGGTATTACCGAAGGTGTTCTGCGGTCGATGGTCGTCCGCAAGGACAAGTAAGGAGACAGCTATATGAACGTTGTTTGCCTGTTGGGTCGCCTCACCGCGACTCCCGAACTGAAAACCACCCAAAGCGGTGTGTCGGTTACCAGTTTTTCGGTTGCCGTAGACCGCGCCTATCAGCCGAAAGGCGCTGAACGTCAAACCGACTTCATTAATTGCGTGGCGTGGCGGAACACGGCAGAATTTGTTTGCCGTTACTTCCAAAAAGGTCAACGCATTGCGTTGCAGGGCTCGTTGCAAAGCCGGTCGTATACCGACAAAAACGGCAACAACCGCACCGTGTTTGAAGTGGTAATTGACAACGCCTTTTTCGCCGAATCCAAAGGGAATTCGGCCCCCCGCAATGATTCTCAACCCATGCCGGCGTACACGGAGCCCGCTCCTGCGTTCTCCACAGCCGCTGACAGTGCTTTTGAAGAGATTGTCGGTGACGACGATTTGCCGTTTTGAGAATCGCACATAAACTAAAAGGAGGATTGCCTCATGTCTGATAAAGTCGAAAAAACCGAACGCTTTGAGCGTCCGCGTGGCGGCCGCAAGGGGCGCCGCAAGGTTTGCAGCTTTTGCGTAGACCGCGTGGAAAGCATCGATTACAAAGACGTTGCGCGTCTGCGCCGTTTCGTGTCCGAGCGGGCCAAGATTCTGCCCCGCCGTGTGACCGGCACTTGCGCCCGCCATCAGAGAGAATTGACGGTTGCCATTAAACGCGCCCGCCAAATTGCGCTGATGCCCTTTGTGAGCGACTGATTTTGTTGCAAAACCAATAAAAATTCACCGCACCACCCGTTTACGGGCGGTGCGGTTGTTTTTTTGTCGTGCCGCGTACATCGCCGCGTTCAAATCGCCGTCGCAGTTTCTCCAGCGCCTTTTTTTCAATACGAGACACATAACTCCGAGAAATGTTCAGTTTTTTCGCCACCTCCCGTTGTGTCAGTGGGTCGTGTATCAATCCATAGCGCCAGCACAAAATTTCCTTTTCACGGTCGGTTAGCGTCTCCTCCATATAGCGGTACAGCTTGGTGGCGTTAATTTTGTTATCTAAATCATCCGCAATCGTATCCTCTGCGGCAATTACGTCCATTAACGTCAGGGTGTGCCCCTCTTTATCCGTTTCAATCGGTTCCGTAATGGACACATCCTGCGCGGTTTTGCGGGTAGAACGAAAATACATTAATACTTCGTTTTCCACACACCGCGAGGCGTACGTTGCCAGCCGAACCCCCTTGGTGTGGTCAAAGGTGTTTACCGCTTTCATCAACCCAATGGTACCAATGGAAATTAAATCGTCCTGGTCGCGCACCGAACTGTAATACTTTTTAATAATGTGCGCCACCAACCGCAAATTGTGCTCCACTAAGCGGTTGCGCGCCGCAAGGTCACCGTGTTCGTGGTAAGCAACCAGACATTCTTGCTCCTGTTCGGCAGTGAGCGGTCGCGGGAACGAACCGGAGTTCACCACCTGCAGCGCCATAAAAAACAAACGGGATACCGCATCCCACAGTTCAACAAACATCGTTACCCCTCCTCCCCGCTATCCTATGCGGTGAGGTGTCGTTTTTTGCCTGTCCGCGGCGAAGCGGGTAACGGGCTGAAAAACGTACAATAACTCTACATAAAAAATCCTTGTGTCACCGCGCGCGGCGTGGTATACTAAAACCATTGTAAGGAGATGAGGGGCTTGTTTTCTCGCATTAACAGTATGGGTGTGTTCGGCATTGAAGGGTATGCCGTAACCGTGGAGGCGGATATTTCGCAAGGGTTGCCGGGCTTTGACGTGGTCGGGCTGGCCGGCACCGCGGTACGCGAATCGCGCGACCGCGTGCGTGCCGCACTGAAAAATTGCGGTTTCACCTTTCCCGTAAGCCGCACCACGGTAAACCTAGCCCCTGCCGATGTAAAAAAAGAGGGCTCAGTGTACGACCTGCCTTTATTTTTGGCGTTGTTATGCTCAGCGGGTCAGTTACCCGCTAACCTTACAGAAACAGCCGCCTTTATCGGCGAATTGTCCCTCACGGGGGATATTCGCCCGGTAACC
>JAZRRV010000085.1:0-3825 GCA_045651085.1 Acutalibacteraceae bacterium | reverse complement strand
GTTTCTATGGCGGCCTCCGCCGTATCGGCTTTGCCGCCGGTACCCCGGTTCTTGTTTGATTTGGAACAGGATAGCGCTCGCCGCCAAAGCGTAATTATGGATGGGCGAGACATTGGCACGGTGGTGTTGGCGTTTGCGCAGGTTAAAATTTTCTTAACGGCATCCGCCGAGGACCGCGCCCGCCGCCGCTTTGACGAGTTGCGTGCCAAAGGTGTGGACGTCACTTTTGATGATGTGCTGAGCGATATGAAAGAACGCGATTATAACGATTCTCACCGTGCCGCCGCGCCGTTGCGCCCGGCGGACGATGCCGTGTTGGTGGACACTTCCGGCAACACGCTGGAACAGTCGGTGGAAGTGCTGAAAGAATTGATAACAGAACGCTTGAAAGGATGACAAAGTGACCATGTGGTTGGGCCGCTTTTTAGTGTACCTGCTGACACCGCCGGTGCGGTTGTTAATGCGGGTAAAAATTATTGGCAAAAAAGAGAATATACCGCCGGTGGGTGAGCCGTTGGTGTTGTGTTGCAATCACATCTCCAACTGGGACCCGGTTATCTTGGAAGTATCGCAACCACGGCGACACATTTATTTTATGGCGAAGGCAGAACTGTTCAAAAACCCGTTGTTTGCGTGGTTTTTCGGGAAACAGATTGGGGCTTTTGCGGTGCATCGCGGCACGGGGGATACCGGCGCCATTGCCAAAGCGGAAGAACTGGTGCGCGAAGGCAAAGTGATGGGCATTTTTCCGGAGGGAACCCGCTCGCGGGACGGTAAGTTGTTGCGCGCCAAATCCGGTGCGGCGCTCATTGTGGCACAAACGGGTGCCACGGTACAACCGGTTTCCATTGTTACCCGCAATCAAAAAATGCGCCTATTTCAACGAACCACGGTAGTATACGGCAAGCCGCTTACGCCGGCGGATTTGCATTTGGACGGCGAAAAACCGGATATTCGCTATGCTTCCCGCAAGTTAATGCAGGTGATTGGCGAGTTGATTGAGGAACATCGGCCGGAGGACAAGGTATGAAGATACGAGTAGCGGAATCCGCCGGTTTTTGCTTTGGCGTAAAGCGGGCGGTGGATGCGGTGTACGGTTTGCTGGACGAAGGCAAAACCGTGTGCACACTGGGGCCAATTATTCACAATCCGCAAATGGTGGAAGCGTTGTCTCGCCGCGGTGTTTGCCGCGTAGAAGAACCGGAACAGGTGGCGGGGGATGCTACGTTGGTGATTCGTTCGCACGGCGTGCCGGAAAGCGTTTATCGCACGCTGGAACAAAACGGAATTGCGTATCACGATGCTACCTGCCCGTTCGTTGCGAAAATCCACACCATTGTGGCGCAACATTCGGCAGAGGGCGCGGTTGTGTTGATTGCGGGGGACGCCACACATCCCGAAGTGATGGGAATTCGCGGGTACTGCCGCGGTGCCTCATACGTGTTCTCCAGTGAGCAGGAACTGCTGGAAAGGATACAGTGCGGTGTTCCTACTGCTGATGAACCCATCATTTTGGTATCGCAAACCACTTTTCATACCGAAATTTGGAAAAAATGTTCCGAAATCGCAAAAAAACACTATACAAATCTCAAAATATTTGATACAATATGTAACGCTACCGCTCGCCGTCAGGCGGAAGCGGTGTCACTGTCACAGCAAAGCGACGTGATGGTGATTGTCGGGGGGCGTCAAAGTTCCAACACCGCCAAATTGCGGGATGTGTGCCGGCCGTATTGCCGTACCATATTGGTTGAAACGGCATCGGAGTTGCGCGCGGAGCAATTTGTCGGAGTGCAGACCGTAGGGGTCACTGCCGGTGCCTCAACGCCCGCCGATATTATAAAGGAGGTACTTTCAACCATGTCCGAGATTGTCAACAACAGCGAAGTCCAAGAAAACGAGGTGGCTGTCGCCGCCGAACCCGTCAAGTCTTTTGATGAAATGAGTTTTGAGGAGGCCCTTGAAGCGTCTCTTCAAAGTTTAACTACAGATGAGAAAGTGCGCGGTATCGTTATTGGCATTGCCCCCAACGAAGTACAGGTCGAAGTTATCGGCCGCAAACAAACGGGTTACATTCCGGTTGACGAACTGTCCGCCGAAGGCGCAGACCCGGCTCAACTGGTGAACATTGGCGACGAACTGGAACTGCTCATTATGCGCACCAACGACCAAGAAGGCACCATTATGTTGTCCAAAAAGCGTGTAGACGCTAAAAAAGGTTGGGAAACCGTAGTGGCCGCCGGCGAATCCGGTGACGTGCTGGAAGGCGTTGTCACCGATATTATTAAGGGCGGTATGCTGGTTGCTTCGCACGGCGTTAAGGTGTTTGTGCCGGCTTCGCACGCTTCGCTCAGCCGTATGGAGGATTTGTCTCCGCTGCTGAAAACCACGGTACGCTTTAAGGTTTTGGAAACCAACCAAGCGCGCCGCCGTGCAGTTGGTTCGGTGCGTGAGGTAGCCCGCACGGAGCGCAAGGAAAAGGAAGAAGCGTTTTTCGCTCAAGCGGAAGTCGGTCAGAAATACACCGGTACGGTGCGTTCGCTTACCTCGTACGGTGCGTTTGTCGATTTGGGCGGCGTAGACGGTATGATTCACGTGTCCGAATTGTCCTGGAAGCGCATTAAGCATCCTTCCGAAGTGGTCAACGTGGGGGACACCGTGGAAGTGTACATCCGTGACCTTGACCTTGAAAAACACAAGATTTCCTTGGGTTACCGCCGTGCGGAAGACAACCCGTTTGAAATCTTTAAGAGTCAGTATGCTGTTGGTGATGTGGTTACCGCCAAAATTGTGGGTATGACCACGTTTGGCGCGTTTGCCCAAATTCTGCCCGGCGCGGACGGCTTGATTCACATTTCGCAGATTGCCAACCGCCGCATTGAAAAGCCGCAGGATGCGCTTAAGGTGGGCGAAGAGGTACAGGTGAAAATTACCGGCATCGACGTCGAGAACAAGCGTATCAGCTTGTCCATTCGCGCGTTGTTGGACGATGCGCCGGTGGAAGAGGTTGCTGAGGAGACCGTGGAAGAGACCGTGGTGGAAGCGGCCGCCGACGCTGAAACCGACGCCGAATAAGAGAAACACAACCAAAAGAAAACGGGCGTTCCCCGTTTTCTTTTTTTAAGGAGGAACATACAATGATTGCCATTGCTTGTGACCACGCCGGTCCCGCTTTGAAAGAAGAAATTAAGGCACTGCTTGCCGAAATGGGGGAGACTTGTCGCGATTTTGGCACCGACACCGCCGATAGTGTGGATTATCCCGTGTACGCCTCTCGCGCGGCTCGCGCCGTGGCATCGGGTGAATGTGACAAAGGCATTGTAATTTGCGGTACCGGTATTGGCATTAGCATTGCCGCCAACAAGGTAAAGGGCGTGCGTTGTGCCTTGTGCAGTGAGCCGCTATCCGCCGCGCTGACCCGCCAGCATAACGATGCCAATATGGTGGCTATTGGTGCGCGCATTACGGGCTCGGAACTGGCAAAGGAGATTGTGCGTACCTTTTTGACCACTCCGTTTGAGGGCGGCCGCCATCAGAACCGCGTGGACTTGATTTCCCGTATTGAGGATGGGCAGGTGCTGTAAAATGGCAGAATATACGTCGGTTGCGGCACTGGAACCGGTAGCAAACGCCTTGCGCCGCAATCAAATGGAAGTTCATTGTGTAAAAACCGCTGGTGAGGTGGTGCCGCTACTGCGCACGTTAATGCACGCGGGCGATACCGTGGCCGTGGGCGGCTCGCGCACGTTGGACGAGACCGAGGTGTTGCCGCTGCTGCGCAGCGGGGAATATCAGTTCCTTGACCGCTATGCGGCGGGACCGAGC
>JAZRRV010000084.1:0-8000 GCA_045651085.1 Acutalibacteraceae bacterium | reverse complement strand
GTACTATTATCCCGACCAATTGGCGCATTTGTCCTCCTGCAAATCGCCCCAACAAATGACGGGTGCGGTTATCAAGACCTACTATGCGCAAAAAATGGGTATCGATGCCAAGGACATTTACCACGTTTCGGTAATGCCTTGCACCGCTAAGAAGTTTGAAATCGGCCGTGACGACGAAAATGCTGCCGGCGTAGCCGATGTGGATGCCGTCATCACTACCCG
This sequence comes from Acutalibacteraceae bacterium, assembly GCA_045651085.1. Taxonomy (GTDB): domain Bacteria; phylum Bacillota; class Clostridia; order Oscillospirales; family Acutalibacteraceae; genus RGIG3009. The sequence continues at coordinate 7,778 of JAZRRV010000084.1, read as the reverse complement.
CGAATTGGCGCGTATGATTGACCGCGCGGGCCTGAAGTTTGATATGTTGCCGGACGAAGAATTTGATGCGCCGTTGGGCGAAGATACCGGCGCGGCCGTTATTTTCGGCGCAACCGGTGGTGTTATGGAAGCCGCTTTGCGTACCGCCAACGACTGGTTGACCGGCACCGACAACAAAGCCGTGGACTTTAAGGAAGTGCGCGGTATGGATGGCCTGAAAGAAGCCACCTACACCATTGCCGGCACCGAAATTAAGGTTGCTGTTGCCAGCGGCATTGCCAGCGCCAACTATGTAATGACGATGATTCAAAACGGCACGGCACCGTGGCACTTTGTGGAAATTATGTGCTGCCCCGGCGGTTGTATCAATGGTGGCGGTCAGCCCATTCAGCCCGCTTCCGTGCGCAACTTCACCGATTTGAAGGCACTGCGCGCCAAAGCCCTGTACGACCAAGATGCGGCTATGACCCTGCGCAAGTCGCACGAGTCCCCCGTTGTTAAAAAGTTGTATGAGGATTTCTTTGACGACGGTATCGGCGGTCACAAGGCACACCATTGCCTGCACACCACCTACGTTGCACGCAAGAAATTTAAGTAACCCACAAAACAACTCCGGTGCGTGCCGCACGGCACACACCGGAGTTTTTCTTTGTACTACAAAAACGGGCGGCGCACACGCGCCGCCCGTTAGTAATTATTTTACCGATAGTAAACGCCCCATCAAATCCGATGCCTCCGCCACCGTTACACCGGTAGCCGCAGCCGTGGTCTCGGTAAACCGTGACGCTCCGCATCCGGTTGTCACCGTACTGCGGTAAAGCAAATACGGCACCGGCAAAGCGGAATGTGTTTTGCTGCTCAGCGGCGTGGGATGGTCGGGCATAATCAACAGCGATACCTCATCTATCTCACGCAATTCTTCCAAAAGCGGTGCGAGCACCTGACGGTCAATCTCCTCAATGGCGCGCACCTTGTTTTGCGTTTCGCCGCGGTGACCGCATTCGTCCGGCGCTTCCAGGTGAATGTACACCATATCATACCCGTTACGCAAGGCAGCAACCGCGGCCTCACGCTTGCCCACAAAGTTGGTATCCAAATAGCCGGTCGCACCCTCCACCTCGCACACGTACATTCCGTTAAGGCGAGCAATGCCTTTAAGCAAATCCACGGCCGAAACCATAGCGCCTTTCACGCCAAACCGTTGCTCAAAATCCTGTAACTGCGGGCGTTTTCCGTGCCCCCACAACCAAATAGAGTTTGCCGGATTCTGTCCCGCCGCGCGCCGCGTGACGTTCACCGGATGGTCTGCCAACAAATCGGCACTGCGGCGCATTAAATCCAGCAACGGCGCCGCGGCAGGATGGCTCGGCAAATGTTCGCCCACCACTTGACCCGAAATGTCGTGCGGCGGTGTTAACTTGCCAATGGCGGTTTTGCCGCCGTGCCACACCAAACAGTGACGATACGCCGTTCCGGTGTAAAAATCAAACGCGCCACCGCCCAGCGCCTCCTGCACCGTGCGAATAATCTCGTCTGCCTGCTCGGTATGAATATCACCGGCACAATAGTCCACCATTCGTTTGTCGGCGTACTCTTTTTCGTCCGATAACGTTACCAGATTGCAGCGAATCGCCACATCGTTGTCCGCTAAGTCAATGCCAATATTTGCCGCTTCCAACGGTGAACGGCCGGTGTAGCAATCGGCGGGGCGATACCCCAGCACCGACAAATTCGCCACGTCACTGCCGGGAGACATTCCCTCCGGCACCGTCACCGCCATACCCAGTTCCGAACGCGCCGCCAAAGCATCCATACACGGTTTGTGCGCCGCCTCCATAGGCGTTTTGTTGCCCAATGCCTCGCACGGCAAATCCGCCATACCGTCACATAATAGCACAACGTATTTCATACCCAGCACTCCTTTGTCATTCATTATAACAGATGTTGTGCGCAATTTCAATTTTTTCGTCCAAAACTATGGAATTTTTTGCTCAAATCATTGAAAAGTCACACCCTTTGCGGTATACTATAAAGGAATTATAAAATGGGTGTTTGTTAGGTTTTATTCATCCTATTTGGGAAACGGGGTTTTACTATGCGTTCTTTGTTACTTGCCGCTCAAAGCTTACTGGGCAATGCCGGTATGACGGTACTTATCGGTCTGGTAGTGGTGTTCGCCGCGTTAGCGGTTCTCACGTTTGTGTTTTGGTTGTTTGGCGTGGTTAACCGTGCCGGCGGCAAAAGCGAAGTATCGCTCCCCGCAGTCACCGTGTCTGGCCCCACCCCTCCTGCGGCACCCGTGGTGGATGACGAAGTGCCGGACGAGGTTGTGGCGGTTATTGCCGCGGCCATTGCCGCTATGTCAGACGGCACTACCCGTTACACGGTGCGGCGCATTACCCCCGCCCGCCAAAAAGGTGTGCGTCCGGTGTGGGCCGCCGCCGGCATTGCGGAAAACACCCTCCCTTTTTGAGGTTTTGGTAAAGAGGTGACATAATGGCTGCTTTATGGGAAGCGATTGCCCAAATTTGGGCGGAATCCGGTTTTAACCGCCTGTTTAACTTTGAAGCCGGCGGCTGGAAAAACTTAATTATGATTGGCATTGCCTGCGTACTGATTTACTTAGCGGTAAAAAAGGGGTACGAGCCGTTGTTGCTCCTCCCCATTGCCTTTGGTATGTTACTGGTAAATCTTCCTCTTTCGGGCATTATGGACCCGCAGCAAAACTCGTTAATACCGCTTACGGCGGAGGAATTGCAACAGTACGCACAAGGGATTATGGCACAAAATTATCCCATTTTTGAGGATGCTAACGGTATTTTGTACTGGCAGCATTTCGAGCAAGGCGGGTTGTTCTGGTATTTGTACCAAGGCGTTAAGTTCGGCATTTACCCGCCGCTTATTTTCTTGGGAATCGGCTGTATGACGGATTTCGGTCCCCTGCTCTCCAACCCCAAAAGTTTCTTGTTAGGCGCGGCAGCACAGTTGGGCATTTTTGTTACCTTTTTTGGCGCACGTGCGTTGGGCTTGCTGCCGTTTGCGGAGGAATGGAACATTCTGTTCACTGAGCAGGAAGCCGCCTCCATTGCTATTATCGGCGGGGCGGACGGTCCCACTGCCATTTACCTCACTTCTAAGTTGGCACCGCATCTGCTGGGCGCTATCGCGGTTGCTGCGTATTCGTATATGGCGCTGGTACCCATTATTCAGCCGCCGATTATGAAAGCGTTAACCACCAAAAAGGAACGCGCCGTGGTGATGACTCAACTGCGCACCGTTTCTAAAACGGAAAAAATCCTGTTCCCCATTTTCGTTACTGCCATTTGCGTGCTGTTGCTCCCCAGCGCCGCACCGCTCATTGGTATGTTAATGTTGGGCAACCTGTTCCGCGAAAGCGGCGTGGTGGAACGGCTTACCAAAACCGCACAAAATGAATTGATGAACATTATCACCATTTTGCTGGGCATTACCGTGGGCGCTACCGCCAACGCGCACACGTTCCTGCAACCCAAAACCATTCTTATCATCTGTTTGGGGTTGATTGCCTTTTCTATGGGCACTGCCGGCGGTGTGTTGCTTGGCAAACTGATGTACGTGCTCACCGGCGGCAAGGTAAATCCGCTTATCGGCTCTGCAGGTGTTTCTGCGGTGCCAATGGCCGCGCGGGTATCCCAAAAAGTGGGTCAAAGTGAAAATCCGTCCAACTTCTTGCTGATGCACGCTATGGGCCCCAACGTTGCGGGTGTTATCGGTTCCGCCGTGGCAGCCGGTGTATTGCTCACGTTGTTCGGTTAATACCCTTGTTTTTTGGGGCGGGGAACGGCTTTCCCCGCCCTTTTTAGGAGGTTTATTATGGCATTGGATGTGTCACTGTATTTGTCATTGCGTCGCCGCGTGCTGGAACGTGTCTTTGCGCGTATGAACGCCCCCCAAAGAGAAGCGGTTTTCCGCACCGAAGGCCCTCTTTTGATTTTGGCGGGTGCCGGCAGCGGAAAAACCACCGTTCTGGTTAACCGCATTGCCAATTTGGTGCGGTTTGGGAACGCCTACCACAGCACGGAAATTCCGCCTTTTTTGCAAGATACCGTTACCGACACTTTGCAACCGTATGCCGACGGCGCGTTGCCACCGGATAGCACGCTGGATGCTCTGTGCGCGGTAGACCCTTGCCCGCCGTGGCGCATTTTAGCCATTACCTTTACCAATAAAGCGGCCGGCGAACTGAAAGACCGTTTGGAAGCGATGCTGGGTGAGGATGGCCGCCAAGTGATGGCGGGAACCTTTCACTCCTTTTGCGCGCGGGTACTGCGGCAGGACGGCGGTGCTTTGGGATATTCCTCGCACTTTACCATTTACGACACGGACGACAGCCGCCGTTTAATGAAAGAGTGTATGAAATCGCTCGGCGTAGAGGAAAAGGTCATTGGTCACAAAGCCATTTTAAGCGAAATCAGCCGTGCCAAAGACAATCTGCTTTCCCCCGAAGAATTTGCCGTGGGAGCAGGCAACGATTTTCGTCTTAAAAAAGTGGCGGAGTGCTACGCACTGTATCAAAAACGCTTGCGCGATGCCGACGCTATGGATTTTGACGACCTGCTTGCCCGCACGGTAGAATTGTTTGAGACCGAACCCGCGGTGCTGCAAAAATACCAAAACCGCTTCCGCTACGTAATGATTGACGAATACCAAGACACCAACCACGCACAATATCGTTTTGTGAGTTTGCTGGCGCAAAAAAGCCGCAATCTGTGCGTGGTGGGCGATGATGACCAGAGCATTTACAAATTCCGCGGCGCCACCATTGAAAATATTTTGAATTTTGAGGAGCAGTTTGCCCCCTGCACCGTGATTCGGCTGGAGCAAAACTACCGTTCCACGCAGAACATACTGGACGCCGCCAATGCGGTAATTGCCCACAACACCAACCGCAAACCCAAAACACTGTGGACGGAAAACGGCGCGGGTGACTTGTTGCAACTGCATACGCTGGAAAACGAGGACGAAGAAGGCCGTTTTATTGCGCGTACCGTGTTGGACAAGGTAGCGGACGGCGCCAACTACCGCGATATGGCGGTGCTGTACCGCGCCAACGCGCAGTCCAATGCCATTGAACGCTCGTTGATTAAAAGCGGTATCCCCTACCGCATTTTAGGCGGGCATCGTTTTAACGATACCAAAGAAGTGCGTGGTGCGATTGCCTATTTACGGGTAATTAACAATCCGGAGGACAGTGTCAGTTTACGCCGCATTATTAACGAACCCAAACGCGGCATTGGCGATGCCACGCTGGACAAAGCCGCCGCCTTGGCGGAGGAACAAGGCGTTTCATTGTATACTATCTTGTCCCGCGCGGACAAATACGCCGCGCTCAGCCGTGCTTCCTCCCGCATTTTGCCGTTTATACATACCATGGATACGTTGCGTGAGAAAGCGCGGGAAAACGACGTATCCCTGCACCTGTTATACCGCGAAATGCTGGAAGCGACCGGGTATCTCGCTATGTGGCAAATGGCAGGGCCGGCCGAAGAAGACCGGGTAAACAACTTGAACGAGTTGGCTTCCTCCATTCGCACGTTCGAGGAAAACAGCGAGGAGGAACTCCCGCAGTTATCCGGCTTTTTGGAAGAAAACGCGCTGATGACCGACGTGGACAACTACGATGCCGGCGCGGATGCGCTGGTGTTAATGACCATGCACGCCGCCAAGGGCTTGGAGTTTCCCGTGGTGTTTTTGCCCGGTTTTGAGGATAACATTTTCCCCGGTATACAAACGATGTTCCGCCCCGAGGAATTGGAGGAAGACCGCCGCTTGTGCTACGTTGCCTTAACGCGTGCCAAGCGGGAATTGTATATCACCTGTGCGCGCAGCCGTATGTTATACGGCTCTACCACGCGCAACCGCCCCTCCCGCTTTTTGCAGGAGATGCCTCCCGCGTTGCTGGAACAACACGAATCGGCGCCCAGCCATACGTTTTCTTCCTATCACTCCGGCGAGCGGGCTTCGTACAACGGCTTTGACCGCATTTCCGCTACGGATTGGGAAACCACCGCGCCACGACGCCAGCGCGCCGAAATCATTGGCGGAGGAATTACTACTTCTGCCGCTAAGCCCACCGTGGGTGCCGTCGGCAGTTGGCAGGCGGGTGACCGTGTACGGCACAAAACCTTTGGTGATGGGTGTATTCAATCCGTACAACCCATGGGAAACGACTTGCTGCTTACCATTGCTTTTGAACAAGTGGGTACCAAAAAAATTATGGCAACCTTTGCGAAACTTACCAAAATATGAACCAAAATCCTCCTGTGGCATACGATAACAGTGAAGGGTATCCCTTGGGAGAGGGTGCGCCCTATCATGTGACATAGGAGGATTTTTTATGGCTGAAAACAACCGATACATGCCCAACAACGGCTGTAAGGAAGCGGTGTGCGTGGATGCCGGCCGGGTGTACGACTCGTGTTCGGACAAAGATTGTCTGGAAGACTTGCGCGTGTTTTTTACCGAGCGCGACCAAATGGTGATTGACCACGCCGTGAGTATCCGCGCCAAAAAAGCGGAAGTGCTGAGTACCTATATTGACGTGGAAGCCCTGCCGTTTAACCGCGGCTACTATTCCTGCGACTTAACCTTCTTTTTCTGCGTTACGCTGGAGGTGTACTCCGGACACGGAACGGGCAGTTGCACGGTAAAAGGCATTGCCATTTTCCAAAAGAAAGTGATTCTGTTTGGCAGCGAAGGCAACGTCAAAGTGTTTGCCAGCGAATTTTGCCCCGACCACCGCGACCGTCAGGAAATGCCCACCCGCAATATGCCGCGGTGCAACGTACAAATTGCCGAACCGGTGGTACTGGCTGCACGCTTGGTGGAAAAATGCGATTGCGGCTGCAAGTGTGACTGTGCCGCCTCGTGTATCCCCGCTTGCGTGTGCGAACAGTTTGGCGGCAATTTTGTAGACACGGGCACCGAAAAACTGGTATTGGTATCGTTGGGCATCTTTACCATTGTTCAACTCATTCGCAACGTGCAAATGATGATGCCGATTTATGACTTCTGCATCCCCGCTAAGGAATGCTGCCCCAACACGGAAAACCCCTGCGATATTTTCAAAAAGATGTGCTTCCCCGTTGACGAGTTCTTCCCCCCCAAGGGCGAGGACCACTGCGGTTGCTAATTCGTTTTATTCGCTCAGCGGTCGGCAAGAAATTGCCGACCGCCTCTTTTTTGTGTAAAAAAACTCCGGCTTCCGACAAGTGCCGAAAACCGGAGTTTTTTGTTTTAGTTAATGCGTGGTGTACCCCAAAAGAACAACGCCACCGTGCCGGGGCCGCTGTGGCTGCCAATGGTCGTGCCGATATCGTAAATTTGCACCTTGCCGTCCAGTTGCGGGAATTGCGCCTCCACCAAATCGGCCACGGCGCGCGCATCCTCGTAACAAGCGGAATGGCAGATATAACATTTGCCGTTGTACGCCGTGCCGCGGGCGGCATATTCTGTCATACGTTCCACAATGGCTTTAATCACCGGCCGCTTGCCGCGAATCTTACTACGCGGCACCAGTTGCCCTTTGTCGTTCACGTTGAGCAACGGGCAAATGTTCAGCAACCCGCCAAACCAACCCGCCGCCTTGGAAATACGGCCGCCTTTAACGTAAAACGTCAAGTCGGTGGAAAAGAACCAGTGATGCACCTCGTTTTTATGCTCTTCAGCCCAATCGCGCACCTCGTCAATGCTGGCGCCCGCATCACGCATAAGTCGGAGGCCAAGCGGTCTTAGGAAGA
>JAZRRV010000083.1:0-3348 GCA_045651085.1 Acutalibacteraceae bacterium | reverse complement strand
CGGCTGAAATCCGCGTATAACATTGGCTGGTTTGAGGAAACCGGTGCCACCGTGCAAGTGCAATTTACCATTTTGAAGGATGAAGCCACGTTGCTGATACATACCAGCGGCGCGGGGTTGCACAAACGCGGCTATCGCCGCAATGCGGGCGCAGCGCCTATGAAGGAAACGTTGGCCGCAGCTATTGTGGATATTACCCGAGCGCGGTTGGCAGAGCGGGTGATTGACCCGTGTTGCGGTTCCGGTACGTTGTTAATTGAAGCGGCGCTCGCCGCACGCCGTATTGCTCCCGGTGCGCGGCGCCGTTTTGCGGCAATGAATTGGTCGTGGTTGTCGCCGGAACTGTGGCAACAGGAACGCGACCGCGCTGCTGAACAGTTGCTGGAACGCCCGTTTATTGCCTGCGGTGGCGACACAGACCCCGAAGCCGTGCGCTTAACGGTTGAAAACGCAGAAAAAGCCGGTGTGGGCGATTGTGTGCGTGCCGAACTGCGTGATTTGCGCCATTTCCGTCCGGAAGGGGATAGTGGCGTTGTGTTGTGCAACCCACCTTACGGCGAGCGGTTGCTGGACGTAAAAGCGGCGCAGGGACTATACCGCGTCATGGGGCAGGTATTTACCCCCAAGCAAGGATGGAGTTACGCAATCATCAGTCCGGATGAGACCTTTGAGGAACATTTTGGTCGCAAGGCGGATAAGCGGCGCAAACTATATAACGGAATGATAAAATGCCAGTTGTTCCTCTATTACCGCGGATAACCGACAGGAGGCAGTTAAATGAAACACGTGTTTATACTGAACCCGGCGGCGGGGAAAAAGCAACCCTCTTTGCAAATGAAACCGTTGATTGAAGCGTTTTTTGCGACCCATCCCGCAGAGTATCGTATTCACGTCACCGAGTACGCGGGCCACGCCACGGAACTGGCACGGCAAGCAGCGGCTGAAGCACCGGTGCGGGTATATGCTTGTGGTGGCGACGGCACCGTGCTGGAAGTGCTTAACGGTATTGTCGGTGTGCCGGGTGTGGAACTGGCGTGTGTACCTTGTGGTTCCGGCAATGATTTTTTACGTATGTTTCCACAGCCGGAGCGTTTTGGTGATTTGGCGGCGCTGGTTAACGGTGTGGCACATCGGGTAGATGTGTTGCGTTGCAATGATAAATGGTCGTTAAACACGTGTGCTATGGGTATGGATGCCACCGTAGCAGACCGAATGATTCAATATAAACGCTGGCCGCTTGTAAAAGGTGCGATGGCTTACAATATGGCAATAGCACGTACCTTCTTTGGTCGGCTGGGTCAAAACTTACATATTGTGATGGATACGGTAAACGGCAAGGTGGAGCGCACCGGCCACTACTTGTTTGCGCTGGCGGCTAACGGTCAATATTACGGTAGCGGGTATCGCGGTTCACCGCGCTCACAACCGAATGACGGATTGCTGGATTTTGTGTTGGTAAAGGACTTAAATCATTTTACCGTGCTTTCGTTTTTGGGCAAGTACAAAAACGGGCAACATTTAGAATTAAGTTGTTGTGAATGGTTCCGTGGTACACGTATGCAGGTGTTTGCCGAAACACCGGCAGTTGTGACAGCAGACGGTGAGTGTTTTCGCACTACCGACGTTACCTTTAGTGTGGAGCCCGGTGCCGTTTCTTTTGTGTATCCGGCAGAGTCGGATACAGATTTGTTAAAAAATTGTGAAATGCCCGATTTTTTCCAAATAGGGACTTGATTTTTCTGGAAAAACGGCTACAATAGTATTAGCGCTCTAAGCAGGAGAGTGCTAATACTATTTATTTATCACTCGTAAGGAGGAAACGATTATGACGATGAAGCCATTGGCTGACCGTGTAGTCATCAAAATGGTTGAGGCGGAGGAGACCACCAAGAGCGGTATTATTTTAGCCGGTTCCGCCAAGGAAAAGCCCCAAGTAGCGGAGGTTATTGCCGTTGGCCCCGGTGGCAACGTAGAGGGTAAAGATATTACGATGTATGTTAAAGCCGGTGACAAGGTCATCACCAGCAAGTATTCCGGCACGGAAGTGAAAATGGACGGCGTGGAGTACACCATTGTTCGCCAAAATGATATTTTGGCAATTGTCGAGTAATTATCGAGTAGTAGGAGGAAACAACGATGGCAAAAGAGATTTTGTTTGGCGAAGAAGCTCGCAAGGCGTTGCAATCCGGTGTGGACCAGTTGGCCAACACCGTAAAAATTACATTGGGGCCGCGCGGCCGTAACGTGGTGTTGGATAAAAAATTCGGTGCGCCGCTTATCACTAACGACGGCGTGACCATTGCTAAGGAAATTGAACTGGACAACGCGTTTGAAAATATGGGTGCGCAATTGGTGAAAGAAGTATCCACCAAAACCAACGACGTTGCCGGTGACGGTACCACTACGGCTACCTTGCTGGCGCAAGCGCTCATTCGCGAGGGAATGAAGAACGTGGCTGCCGGCGCTAACCCGATGGGTGTTAAACGCGGTATTCAAAAAGCGGTTGACGCTGTGGTGGCGGAGGTTGCCAAGAATTCTAAGAAAGTGAACGGTTCGGACGATATTGCCAGCGCGGCGACTATCTCTGCCGGCGATGCGTTTATCGGCAAGTTGATTGCCGAGGCAATGGATAAAGTATCTGCCGATGGCGTTATCACCGTGGAGGAATCCAAAACCGCGGAAACCTACACCGAAGTGGTGGAAGGTATGCAATTTGACCGCGGCTACATCACGCCGTATATGGTAACGGATACCGATAAAATGGAAGCCGTTATTGACGATGCATTCCTTTTGATTACCGACAAAAAGATTTCCAATATTCAGGATATTTTGCCCTTGTTGGAGCAAGTTCTGAAAGCGGGCAAAAAACTGGTTATCATTGCCGAGGACATTGAAGGCGAAGCACTTTCCACCTTGATTGTTAACAAACTGCGTGGTACATTCACTTGCGTTGCCGTGAAAGCCCCCGGCTTTGGTGACCGCCGCAAGGAAATGTTGCAGGACATCGCTATTTTGACCGGCGGCCAAGTGATTTCTGAGGAAGTCGGCTTGGAACTGAAAGATACCGATATGATGATGTTGGGTCGCGCCCGTCAAGTGAAGGTGCAAAAAGAGAACACCATCATTGTGGACGGTGCGGGTGATGCCGACAAGATTAAAACCCGCGTGGGTCAGATTCGTTCCCAGATTGAGACCACTACCTCCGATTTTGACCGTGAAAAACTGCAAGAGCGTTTGGCGAAACTCGCCGGCGGTGTGGCGGTTATCAAGGTTGGTGCCGCTACCGAAGTGGAAATGAAAGAAAAGAAACTGCGCATTGAAGATGCTCTGGCTGCAACCAAAGCCGCT
>JAZRRV010000082.1:0-4810 GCA_045651085.1 Acutalibacteraceae bacterium | reverse complement strand
TACCAAAAAAAGGGTTGCTATTCTGGGAAAGAGATAGTACAATGAGTGTAACCAAACAACCGCAAGGGAGGAAATGACAATGAAACCTGCACCGACACCGCCGGAGATTGCGTTGCAACACGGCATGACTCGCTTGGCATTTGAGGACGATTTTGATTCGTTGGATACCATCGACGTCAACGACACCCGCCAGCCCGGTTACAAATGGTATCTGTCTCGGCCTTATCGTATGGAACCTTCCAAAAAGGAAGATTTCAAGGTGGAAAACAGTGTTATCACATTGAAGTCTCCGCGTGGCGCGTGGACTTTGTGCTCGATGGAGTGGGAATCGCAGGTTGGCTATGCGTTCCACCAAGGTGTGCTGGAATTCCGTGTGCGTATACCCGTTCTGTGCAAACCGGAGGGTTCGCCCAAGGGTTGGCCGGCCGTGTGGTCGTTCCCGCCCAAAAAGCTGAACAACACCACGCCCGAGTTTGTGGAGTTGGACTGGTTGGAGTACTGGGGCAACGGCAACTGGGCCACCACGTTCCACCATATGAAGCGCGACCCCAACCGCACCCCGGTTGAGTATTGGTGGGTAGAGAATGCGTACAACTCCTGTCCGACCTGCTTCCTCGACAAGGATTGGCATACGGTAACGTATTTGTGGGTGGACGGTAAGATTGAGGGCTGGGTTGATGGCGTGCCCGCAATGAAGCAGACATTCTACAAAAATCAGGTTCCCGACCCGATGCCGTACGTGGACCGCGGTTACACCGAGGGCGCGTTCCAAATTTTGGACAACGAAGACCAACCTGAAACATTGATTATTGCCGGCCCTGAATTTTTCCCATTGGAGATGGATTGGATTCGTGTGTGGCAGAAATAAACCCATAACATAGCAAAAACCGCGAGAATGCCTTGTTTTTGCGGGGGTTGCGACACAGCAACTCGGAGGCGAAAAAAGTTTGTGTTTTTTGCAAAAAAGGGTTGCTATTTTGAAAATAAGATAGTACAATGAGCGTAACCAAACAACCGTAAGGGAGGATATAACAATGAAACCTGCACCGATTCCGGAGATTGCTCTTAAAAACATGATGGTTCATCTGGCATTTTATGATGATTTTGAGTCCATTGACACCATCGACGTCAACAACACCCGCGAACCCGGGTACAAATGGTATGTGTCCCGTCCCGATGGCACTGCCGCCAAACCGGGAGATTACAAAGTGGAAAACGGCGTGCTTACGTTGCAATCTGCGAGTGACGCTTGGACTTTGTGCTCTATGGATTGCGAATCGCAAACCGGTTTTGCCTTTAACCAAGGCGTGTTGGAGATGCGTGTTCGTATTCCGAACCCCAAGAAAACCGAGGGTCATCCATGCGTGCGGTCGCTCTCGCCCAAGAAGTTGAACAATACTGCCGAAGAGCATGTTGAGCTGGACTGGATGGAGTATAAGGGCGACGGCGAGTGGTCCACCACGTTCCGCCACGTGAAGATTGACCCTGAGCAAGACCCGGCTGAGTATTATCGGTTGTCCAACTACCCCAAAAACGCTTGCCCCGAGAATTTCCTTGACGGGGAATGGCACACGCTTATGTTCCTGTGGATAAACGGCCAAATTGAGGGTTGGATTGATGGCAAACCGTGTATGAAACAGGAGTATCACGAGGGCGTGCATCCGGACCCGCTGCCGTATGTGGAAATCGGCGAGACCAAGAACGCATACAAAGCGTTGAACGACCCTGAACAGCTCGAAACGTTAATTTTGGGCGGCACCAAAGATTGCCCGCTGGAGATTGACTGGATTCGTGTGTGGAATGACCCCAGAAGAAGAAGACAATAATAACAAAAACCCACGGGAACACCGTGTTCCCGTGGGTTTTTGGTATGGTAAACGGAGCGGAAAAAGTTTATTTTTTACAAAAAAGGTTGCTATTTTGGGAAAGAGATAGTACAATGAGCGTAACCGAACAACCGCAAGGGAGGATATACTAATGAAATCTGTACCGATTCCGGAGATTGCTCTCCAAAACGGTATGACGCGCTTGGTGTTTGAGGACGATTTTGATTCTTTGGATACCATTGATGTTAACGACACTCGTCAACCGGGATACAAATGGTATGTGTCTCACCCCTACGGCGGCAAACCTGCTGAGCCGGACCATTACAAGGTGGAAAACAGTGTACTGACACTGTGCTCTCCGGGTGGCGCCGGCACCTTGTACTCGATGGAGTGGAAATCGCAAGTCGGATTTGCATTCTATCAGGGTGTGCTGGAATTCCGTATGCGTATACCCGTTCCTCACAGACCGGAGGGCTCGCCCAAGGGTTGGCAGGCCGTGTGGTCGTTTCCGCCCAAAAAGCTGAACAACACCACCCCTGAATTTGTGGAGCTGGATTGGATGGAGTATTGGGGCAGCGGTAACTGGTCCACTACCTTCCACCATATGACGCTCGACGGAAAGTACTGGGCAGAGAATTGCTACAATACCTGCCCGGCCGCCTTCCTCGAAAAGGAATGGCACACGCTTACCTTCCTGTGGGTGGATGGTAAGATTGAGGGCTGGATTGATGACGTTCCGTGTATGAAGCAGACCTTCTATGACGATCAGCTTCCGGACCCGTTGCCGTACGTGGACTGTGGTCACAACAAGGATGCCTTTAAGATTTTGAACAGACCGGACCAACCCGAAACGTTGATTATTGGCGGCACAAAACACAATCCGCTGGAGCTTGACTGGATTCGTGTGTGGCAGAAATAAGCGAATAACGCAGTAACGAAGAACCCCGCGAGAACATCGTGTTCTCGCGGGGTTTTCTGTGCAGTGGCAAAGTTTATTTTTGCAAAAAAGTTGCTATTTTGAAAATAAGATAGTACAATGAGGGCAAACAGACGACCGCAAGGGAGGAATAACAATGAAAGATGTACCGATTCCGGAGATTGCTCTAAAGCATGGCATGACGCGCTTGGTATTTGAGGACGATTTTGATTCGCCCGATACCATTGATGTTAACGACACCCGCCAACCGGGATACAAATGGTATGTGTCGCGTGCCTATGGTCAAGAACCTTCTGCGCCGGAAAATTATAAAGTGGAAAACAGTGTGCTTACACTGCAAGCCCAACAGGGTGACCGGACAAACTGGACGTTGTGCTCAATGGAATGGCAATCGCAGATTGGCTATGCGTTCCATCAAGGGGTGCTGGAGTTCCGTGTGCGTATACCGGTTCCTGACCGACCGGAGGGGGCCAAGGGTTGGCCGTGTGTGTGGTCGTTCCCACCCAAAAAGCTGAATAACACCATTCCTGAATTTGTGGAAGTGGACTGGATGGAATATTGGGGCTATGGCCAATGGACTACCACATTCCACCATATGAAGCGCGACCCCAAGCGGAATCCGGTGGAGTATTTTTGGCTTGAAAATCCCTACAATATGAATGTTCATTGCTTTAACGATAAAGAGTGGCACACAATGACCTTTCTGTGGGTAGACGGCAAAATTGAGGGCTGGGTTGACGACGTGCCTTGTATTAAGCAGACGTTTTATGAGAATCAACTTCCCGACCCGTTGCCGTACGTGGACCTTTGTGGGAACACCAAAGAGGCATTCAAAATATTGAATAGCCCCGACCACCCGGAAGTGTTGATTTTGGGCGGCACAAAGTTTACTCCGCTGGAGATGGACTGGATTCGTGTGTGGCAGAAATAAGCGAATATTACCGTAATCCCCCTGCGAAAATTCCTGTTTTCGCAGGGGATTTTGCATGCAAAGCAGAGAGCAAAAAAGTTTATTTTTTTGCAAAAAGGGTTGTTATTTTCAAAATAAGATAGTACAATGAAGGCAACCAAACAACCGTAAAGGGAGGATATGACAATGAAAGATGTACCGATTCCGGAGATTGCTCTAAAGCACGGCATGACGCGCTTGGTATTTGAGGACGATTTTGATTCGCTCGATACCATTGACGTTAACGACACCCGCCAGCCCGGCTACAAATGGTATGTATCTAAACCCTATGGTTCCAAGCCGTCCAAACCGGAATATTACTCGGTGAAAGACAGTGTGATTACGCTGAAATCCCCCGGTGGTGCGTGGACGATGTGTACTATGGAATGGGAATCGCAAATCGGTTATGCGTTCCACCAAGGTGTGCTCGAATTCCGTATGCGTATACCGGTTCCTTACCGGCCGGAGCCATCGCCCAAGGGTTGGCCGGCCGTGTGGTCATTCCCCCCGAAAAAGCTCAATAACACAACCCCTGAATTTGTGGAATTGGACTGGATGGAGTATTGGGGAAAAGGTAATTGGTCTACCACGTTCCATCATATGACGCTTAACGGCAAGTACTGGGCGGAGAACCCCTACAACTCTTGCCCCACGCCTTTCCTTGATAAGGAATGGCACACGTTGACGTTCCTGTGGGTAGACGGTAAGATTGAGGGTTGGATTGATGGCGTGCCTTGTATGAAGCAGACGTACTATGACGACCAGCTTCCTGACCCAATGCCGTACGTGCACCGCGGGTCCACTAAGGATGCATTTAAGATTTTGAACAGCCCCGACCAACCCGAAACGTTGATTATTGGCGGTACGGAACACAATCCGCTGGAGATGGACTGGATTCGTGTGTGGCAAAAATAAACCCACAACATAATAAAAACCGTGAGAATGCCGTGTTTTGCGGGGTGCAAAAAAGTTTGTTTTTTACCAAAAAAAGGGTTGCTATTCCGGGCAGGAGATAGTACAATGAACGTAACCAAACAACCGCAAGGGAGGAATAACAATGAAATCTGCACCGACACCGCCGGAGATTGCGTTGCAACA
>JAZRRV010000081.1:0-7472 GCA_045651085.1 Acutalibacteraceae bacterium | reverse complement strand
TTATTGACACGGAATACGACACCTGGAATATGGACCCCGTTGCTTTGGAAAAGGCGTTTGAGTTGCATCCCGATGTTCGCGTGGTGGTTGTGGTGCACCTTTACGGAACACCCGCAAAGATGGATGAGATTAAGGCCGTTTGTGATGCACACAACGCGATGATTATTGAAGATGCTGCTGAATCGTTGGGGGCTACGTACAAAGGCGTGCAGACAGGGTCTTTGGGCACGTACAACGCGATTTCCTTTAACGGGAACAAAATTATCACCGGTTCGTCCGGCGGTATGTTACTTACCAACGACGAAGAGGCCGCAAACAAGGTTCGCAACTGGTCTACACAAAGCCGTGAGGCGGCACCGTGGTACCAACACGAGGAGGTAGGTTACAACTACCGTATGAGCAACGTGGTTGCCGGGTGTGTGCGCGGCCAATTCCCGTACATAGAGGAGCATATAGCGCAAAAAAAAGCCATTTACGAGCGGTATCTGGAGGGTTTTAGCGACTTGCCCGTACAAATGAATCCGTACGATGCCGAAAACAGCACGCCGAACTTTTGGCTGTCCTGTATGACAATTGACCGTGAGGCGATGTGCCCGCAAGTGCGTGGCGAATGTGTGGCATCGTATATCAGCGAGAGCGGAAAAACCTGCCCCACGGAAGTGCTGGAAGCATTGGCAATCTGCCACGCCGAAGGCAGACCGATATGGAAACCGATCCATATGCAACCCATCTACCGCACCAACGCTTTTGTGACTCGGGAGGGGGACGGTCGTACCAGAGCAAACGTGCATCTCACGGCCGACACCTACGGAAAAGACGGAAATCCGTTGGACGTGGGAGCGGATATTTTCCAGCGGGGGCTTTGTTTGCCCAGTGATAATAAGATGACGGTTGAGCAGCAGGCAACCATAATTGACATTGTACGCGCCTGCTTCAAATAACAACCGAGGGGAACGGTATGTACATTCGATTTTTTAAGAGATTTTTGGATTTTACCGTGTCGTTTGTCGCGCTGGTGTTGTTGTTTCCCGTACTGCTGATTTTGGCGGTGGTTGGTGCCGCGGCCATGCGGGGAAACCCATTTTTCACGCAGCTCCGCCCCGGCAAGGATGAAAAGATTTTCAAACTTATCAAATTCCGTACAATGACCTGTGAAAAGGATGCCGCGGGGAATCTCCTTCCTGACGAACAACGGCTGACCCGATACGGCAAGATGTTGCGCAGCACGTCTCTGGATGAGTTGCCTGAACTAATTAACATCTTAAAGGGCGATATGTCTATTGTAGGGCCGCGGCCGTTGCTGGTGGAGTATCTTCCGTGGTATACCGAAACAGAGCGCAGGCGCCACGGTGTACGGCCGGGGTTAACCGGTTGGGCACAGGTCAACGGCAGGAATTCCGTGGATTGGGACACGCGCTTTGCGCTGGATGTGGACTACGTTAACGGTGTGAGTTTTAAGCGGGATATACATATTCTGTTTTTAACCGTAAAGAAAGTGATTGGTAAAAGTGACATTGCAGAGGATACGCATATAGTGGAGGGCAATTTTGCCGAGCTTCGTAAACAACGTGCCGAAACGATGGCAGAAGCTAACTGACGGGAGCGAAGATAATGAACGTTTTGATTTTGAGCGCGGGCACGCGCAACAAAATTGTACAGTATTTTAAGCGAGCGGTTGGCGATAACGGGATGGTCGTCGCAACGGATATGAGCGAACTGGCCCCCGCCGTGTACGAGGCGGACGCTTTTTACAAAGTCCCTCGTATGACGGATGCGGGATATTTGGACGTTGTTTTGGATATTTGCAAGCGTGAGCACATTGATGCCGTACTCACGCTGATTGACCCGGAACTGTCCTTGCTTTCAAAACATCGGGAAGAATTTGAGGCGTTGGGTGTTACGGTTGTCGGGTCGTCGTACGACTTATGTGAATTATGCTTGAATAAATACGAAATGTACGGCTGGTTGCGCGACCACAACTATCGTTGCGCCAAAACGTGGACAGATAAGGCGGCATTTTATCAAGAAGTCGCAGCCGGCACGGCACGGTATCCGGTGTTTGTCAAGCCGATTTGCGGCAGTGCCAGTATAGCCATTTCCAAAGTGTACGACGCCCAAACAATTGACTGTTTATTTGCGCACCACGATGGTTTGTTAATCCAAGAGTTCTTGGATGGCCAGGAAATCGGTGCCGACGTCTATATTGATATGATTTCCGGCGAAGTGGTGTCTATCTTTACCAAGAAAAAGATAGTGATGCGCGCGGGCGAGACGGATAAAGCGATTTCTTTTAAGGACGATACGTTGTTTGACCTCATTACACGGTTTGTGACAGAGATGGGGTACCGAGGTCAAATTGACATTGATATTTTTGACGTGAATGGGGAGTATTACATTTCCGAGGTGAATCCGCGTTTTGGCGGCGGGTATCCGCACGCGTACGAGTGTGGATGCGACCATATGGCGTTGATTGTGAACAATCTGAACGGCATAACCAATCACAAGAACATCGGTGCCTATGACGAAGGCGTATGTATGATGAAATATAACGAAGTTATGGTGAGAAAGGTATAACAAATGAAACGAATTGTTATCATTGACCATTTCAGTCAACTCCCGAATGAACCGGGTAACAATCGATTTATTTACTTAGCAACGATGTTGTGTGAAGCGGGTTTTCAAGTGGAGATTATCACTACCGATTTCTCTCATAAAACAAAAACAACGCGTACCGTTCAAGCGGAAATGCTGGGGGACTTACCCTATCAATTTACGATGCTCCCCGAACCCGGATACCCCAAAAACGTGTGTTTGCGCCGCTTTTACAGCCACTACATATTCGGGCGGAACCTTTGGAAATACCTTAAAACAATGGAAAAGCCGGATTTGGTGTATGTGGCGGTACCTTCGCTGGACGCAGGGCACTTCGCGGCAAAGTATTGCCGAAAACACGCCATTCCTTTTATAGTGGATATTCAGGACGTGTGGCCGGAAGCGTTTAAGTTGGTTTTTCACGTCCCGCTTATCAGCGACCTTGTGTTTGCTCCTATGAGCATTACCGCCAACCGGTTTTATGGCGCGGCAGACCGTATTGTCGCCGTTTCACAAACCTACAAACAACGCGGATTGCGCTCTAACAACAAAGACCCGCACGGTTTGTGCGTGTATTTGGGGACGGATAAAGAACGCTTTGACCAAAGCGTTGCCGATATCGCCGTGGACAAGCCCGCGGATGAATTGTGGGTCACCTACGTTGGCACGCTGGGTCACAGTTATAACATTGATATTGTGATTGACGCCTTAAACGTAATTGCCGATAAAATTGAACAAAAGGTGATATTTAAGGTGATTGGCGACGGCCCGTTAATGGGGCAGTTTCAGACACACGCCGCAGACTGCCGAGTGCCGGTGGAGTTTATGGGGCGGCGCGCGTATGCGGAAATGGTGGCGTATTTGGCTCATTCGGACATCGCTGTTAATCCCATTGTCAAAGGCGCGGCACAGAGTATTATTAACAAACACGCCGATTACGCTATGGCGGGACTGCCGGTGGTGAATACGCAGGAATGTCCCGAATATCGGGAATTGATTTCGCAGTATGCGTGCGGCATCAATTGCGAATGTGAAAACGTGGAGCAGGTGGCAGAGGCGTTAAAACAACTCATTGACGATGCTGAACTGCGTTCTCGTATGGGGCGGAATTCTCGTCGTATGGGCGAGGAGCGGTTTGACCGCAAGACGACATACCGTTCCATTGTGGACGAAATCGCCAAACAGATAGGGGAAAACCAATGAAGAAACTGCTCATTATGGCCTCGTTGTTCTGGCCGCAAAAAAACAGCGGCGGGCCACCGGTCAGCATTATGAACTTGGTTCAATCCGTTCAACACGAATTTGAGATTTATATTATTGCCAACAATCACGAACTGAACGACGATAAACCGTTGCCCGGCATTGCCGAGGGGTGGAACGAGTTTTCGTTCGGCAAGGCGTGGTATGTGCCGCACGGACAACATACCGTGAGTAATATCAGTGCCCTGATTCGGCAGGTACAACCGGACGTTATCTATCAAAACAGTTTTTTCAGTTATAACGATTTGTTGCCGGTGTTGCTGTACAAAAAGCGCAATCCGTGGGTTCGGGTGGTGGTGGCACCGCGTGGGGAGTTCTATCCCGAACGTTTTCGGCGCGGCTATACCAAAAAATCGTGGTACTGTCGTGTGCTTCGTGCCTCCCGTTTGCTAAAGGATGTGTATTTTCAAGGAACAGGGGAGGACGAATGCAATCAAGTCGCGTACCGCTTGGGCGTTCCGCGTTCCCATTTACTGAACATTCAAAACCTGTCGGTGGTAGGTACATTGGAGCACACCGCAATTAAGAAAGAACCCGGTCAGTTAACGTTGGCGTACATTGCGCGGATTCACCCCACCAAAAATACACTTCAAGCCATTCGTTGGTTGGGACAAGCCGGCGGAAACATTACGTATAACCTCTACGGCCCCATTGAGGACGAGGAGTATTGGCGGCAGTGCCAAGAGGCGATAAAGGACTTGCCCAACACGGTTCGCGTTGCATATGGGGGCGTGGTGGACCACGCAGCGATTGCCGAAATTATTGCCGACAGCCACGCTTACTATATGCCCACGTCGGGAGAGAATTTCGGCCACTCCATTGTGGAGTCGTTGCTGGTTGGTCGTCCGGTTGTTATCAGCGACCAGACACCCTGGAACGATGTAAACGGTAAGGGCGGATATGTTTGTCCCATAGGGGACGGCGATTCTTTTGCCTCAGCGTTGAATCGACTGTGCGAGATGGGACAAAGTGAGTACGATACGTTGTGTACCGGTGCAAAGACCTATATAGAGCAGAAACTTAACACCCAAGAAACCGTCTCCAAGTACATAAAGGCCTTTGATGGAACTGCGGCCAAAAAAGGAAATCCGGAGTTATAGGGGAGAGAATGATGCTATTCAAGGCAAAAATCTTATTGAAGGTTGTACTGACTAAAATATTTATGTGGTTTCCTCAGTGGATTTCGGATGAGAACCACGCAAAACTATTGTACTGGTGTATGTTTGGACGGTTACCCGATTTAAAAACCCCCCGTACATTTAACGAATGGATTTGTGCACATAAAATTAAAGACGAGTGGTTGGACTACCGGCAATATGCGGATAAATACGAAGCACGGACGTATGTACGTGAAACCATTGGAGAGGCGTATCTTAACGAGGTGCTGGGGATATATTCCTCGTTTGACGATATTGATTTTAACGCCTTGCCCTCTGCGTTTGTAATGAAAGGTACGCACGGTTCCCGCTACAATATCTTGGTGGCAGACAAGCACACGCTGGATGTGGCAGCAGCGCGCAAAAAATTTAATAAATGGTTGAAAGAAAATTTTTATTACAAAGCCCGCGAAAAGCAGTACAAGTTAATTGGGCCGCGGATTATGATTGACCGGTTTTTGAAACCGCAGCAGGGCGAAATTGAAGAGTTTAAGTTGTTTTGTTTTCACGGCAAAGTGAAAATGATTTCCTACAATCAAGGCGAGGGACACAATCGAAAAAGCAATTTGTTTGACGAACAATGGCAACCGTTGCAGGTGCGGTTGGGCTATCGTGGATTCCCGCAAGAACAGTTACCGCAAAACAAAGAGCAACTGGTGGTGCTGGCAGAAAAGTTGGCACAGCCGTTTGAGTTTGTGCGGGTGGATTTGTACAATGTGGACGGGACTATCTATTTTAGTGAATTAACGTTTTCTCCGGGCGGGGGCTTGGTTCCCTTTAAGCCCAAGGAATTTGACCGTGAACTCGGTAAATGGTTGGGGTTGTAAGTATGGCGAGAGTAAACAGAGAGAATATTGTGGTATCCGCTATGATGCATCACATACAGCATTACAATCCCAAAACCTATTGGAAAATGCGGGAGGTTGTGATTGACCCTACCGTAAGAGGGTGGCTGAAGCGCTTAAAACAAATGATATATTTGCTGCGCATTAAACGTATGGATGCGTTTAACAATGCGTCTATGGGTACGGATATTGGTTTTGGTGCGCACTTTGAAACACCTCCGCACTTGCAACACGGGCTGAATGGCATTATTGTGTCGCACTATGCAAGGATTGGAAAAGATGCATGGATTGCGCAACAAGTAACCATAGGTCAAGCAATGGACAAAGCGGCCGCTCCTGTGATAGGTGATAACGTGATTATTGGTGCGGGTGCTAAAATTTTGGGTGAGATAACCATTGGAAACAACGTTGTCATTGGTGCCAATGCCGTGGTTACACACGATGTTCCGGATAATTGTGTGGTGGGCGGCGTGCCCGCAAAAATTATTAAACAAAACGAAAATTAGGAAACGGTAATAATGAAAATTTTGTTGTTGGGTTCTCTGGTGTCGCCGGAGGTAATGGAAGAACTGAATAGTAACAGCACGGAAAAGGCATCCGTCGCACCGGTGAACTACGCAACGATGTTGGTAAAGGGTTTGGTGGAAAACGGCGCTACCGTGGAAGCCATGAGTGTGCCGCCCGTGGCGGCGTATCCGCACAGTCGGTACACGCACATTCCCGCCAGGGAGGAAACGTTGGCGTGCGGTGTGCGTGTGCACTGGGTTCCGTTTATTAACGTGCAGGTGTTAAAACAGTGGACGATTCGCCGGCGCGTAACGGGTATGCTCAAGCGTTGGCTTCGGCAACACCGCCAAGACCCCGACAAAGCAGTTGTGATGTATTCCGTTTACCCGCCGTATTCCGCACCGGCTATTCGGCTTTGCAAAAAATACGGGTGTCATCTTACCGCTGTGATTACCGACCTGCCGGAGTATATGTACACGTGGAAAAAGAGCAAGGGGCTGCGTGGGTGGTATGCGGGCCGTCTGCAAAAGAGTATGATGGCGCTACAAACGCAGTGCGACAGTTACGTGCTTTTTACCAAACAAATGGCGGAGCGTCTTGGCGTGGAGCACAAGCCGTGGATGGTGTCCGAAGGGTTTGCCGATGCCGATGTTTATGAGGATATTCCCCCGCAGGAAAAGCACTCTAAAAAAACCGTGGTTTATGCCGGAAATTTGAGCCGACTTTATGGGATTGAAACGCTGCTGGACGCGTTTATGATGACAGAAGGCGACTATGAATTGCACTTATACGGCGGTGGGGACAGCACCTATATTGATGAGTGTGCTGCCAAGGATGCTCGTATTCGCTTTTTCGGGCGCGTTCCCCGTGCGGAAGCATTAAAGGCACTTAAACAAGCGCATTTGATTGTGATTAACAAACCCACAGGGGATGATTACAGTAACTACTCGTTTTCAGGCAAAATTTGGGAATGTATGGTTTCGGGCACTCCGGTATTGACCACGCGGGTTGGCGGTATGCCTACGGAATACTACGATTACTTCTATTTTATTGACGATGAATCTGTAGCAGGCATTTCTCGCGCGTTGAAAACCACGTTGGAACGCAGTGA
>JAZRRV010000080.1:0-12553 GCA_045651085.1 Acutalibacteraceae bacterium | reverse complement strand
ACCGGTTTTACCGACGGGTATTTTATCGGCAAGCGCGACGCTTCACTGTTTGGCAGTCGTCGGGCAGAGGATGTGGCCACGCCGGCGGTGTTGTCTCGTTTGGCGCGGTTGTACGACCGCGAAACGCAGCGTGTGCCGGTGAGCCTGCACCTTACGGCGCATCCGTTATCGCTTACGGCAACGGATGGCGAGGGGCACACGGTAACCGTTGCTGCTCCGAAGGATACGCCGATGTTAAACAAGACACCGGACGTGGAGCGGGTGGTCGCGCAGTTAGCCAAAACCGGCGGCACGCCTTTTGCGGCAACGGCCACGGCGGATGCCGCACCGGCTGTACCGCTTTCTGCCGTGAACGCCCTGCGCCGTGAGGCGTTGGAGGAGCTGGCGAAAAAACGCGCTACACCTGTGCCCGTACCGTTTAATAAGGCGGCACAACCGCGAACGGTTGCGCTCCCAAAAGGGTTGTTATCCGGATTGGTGGCGCGGGTAACGTGTGAACAACAAATAGCGGGACACGCGGACCATTGGGTGGTACCACTTGGGTGTGTTCCCAGCGTGCCGCACTGGGGCGTGGAGATACCCCGCGGTCTGTTTGGGCAGGAGGAAACGGTGCGTGTGGCTTTGCAACGCGCAGCCGCGGCGGGTGCCGCTTTTGCGGTGTGTAACAACGTGGCCGCCATACCGTTGGCAAAGCAAGCCGGCTTAGCACCGGTAGCGGGGCCGTTTTGGAATATCACCAACACCGAGGCGTTGTACGCCGCGGCGGAGGATGGCGCTGAGGCGGCGATGGTATCGTGCGAATTGACCTTTCCGCAAATGCGGTTTGCCGAGCAGGCCGGTGGGTGCGTGGGCTGGTTTGCTTACGGTCGCCAGCCGTTGATGCTGATGCGTGCTTGCCCGATTTCTGCCGCACAGGGGTGTGCTTTGTGCGGGGGAGAGAGTATGCTTATAGACCGCCTTGGTGCGGCGTTCCCGGTGCAGTGTAGCGGCGGTTGTGCGGAATTACTCAACACCGTGCCGCTGTATTGGGCAGATAAACTGCCTGACCTGCCGCGAATGGACTTTTGGTATTTGCACTTTACCGACGAAACGCCGGAGCGTGTGGCACAGGTGCTGGAGGATTACCGCCGCGGCGGAACACCGCCGTCGGCGTTTACACGCGGATTGTACAAACGCGGAGTGGATTAAACAACCGAACATAGCGAAGCGGAGCGTATTCCGCTTCGCTTTTTTTATGGCTTGGCATAAACAGCGGCGTATGCTCATAGAAATGTACAAACACTGATGTGAGCGGAGGAAGGACTATGACAACGAGCAATACCATCTACCAAGACATTGCCAACCGCACCGGCGGCGATATTTACATCGGCGTGGTTGGTCCGGTGAGAACGAGAAAATCTACCTTTATTAAGCAGTTTATGGATACGCTGGTGCTGCCGAATATTGACAGTGAATACAGCCGCGAGCGTGCGGTGGATGAACTGCCGCAATCGTCGGCGGGGCGCACCATTATGACCACCGAACCCAAGTTTATTCCCGAACAGGCGGTGGGCATTACCGTGAGCGGCACCGCCGGCATGAAGGTGCGAATGATTGACTGTGTGGGGTATGTGGTGCCGTCGGCACTGGGATACATTGAGGAAAATGCGCCCCGCATGGTAAAAACGCCGTGGTTTGAGGAGGAAATTCCGTTTAATATGGCGGCGGAGGTTGGAACACAAAAGGTGATTGCCGAACATTCCACCATTGGGTTGGTAGTCACCACCGACGGGAGCATTACCGAAATCCCGCGTGAGGAATATGCCGAGGCGGAGGAGCGCGTGATACGCGAATTGCAGGCACTCAACAAACCGTTTGCGGTGCTGATGAACACCACCGACCCGCGTGGTGCTGCTGCGCAATCGTTGTGCAGTGAGATGAGCGAAAAATACGGCGTGCCGGTGTGCCCCGTGAATTGCTTGGATATCGGTGAAGCAGAAATCCGCGAGATTTTGGAAACGGTGTTGTTTGAATTTCCGGTGCAACAAATCGGTTGGCGTATGCCGCCGTGGGTAATGGAGTTAGCGCGTGAACATCCCGTGCGTCGGTGCATTGTGGAGAGCATCCGCGAAGCGGCATCGGGGGTTTTGAAAATCCGCGAATTGAATGGTTTGCCCGGCGTAATGAAAGATTGCGAATTCTTGGATGGGGCTTGGTTGGATACGATAGACTTGGGTAGCGGCAGCGGCGTGGTTAAACTCGCCGTACAACCGACGTTGTTCTATCAGGTGCTCAGCGAAACGACGGGAATTTCCGTGGCGAACGAAGGCGAACTGATGCGGTGTATGAACGAACTTTCTGCCGTGCGCCGCAAGTACGATAAAATTAAAGCGGCGCTTGACCAAGTGGAAGCCACCGGCTACGGCATTGTGATGCCCGCAATGGATGAAATGGCGTTAGACGAACCCGAAATCATTAAACAGAGTGGGCGGTACGGCGTGCGTTTGCGTGCCACGGCACCGTCGATTCATATGATGAAAGCCGATATTACCACCGAGGTGGCACCGATTGTGGGTTCGGAAAAGCAATCGGAGGAATTGGTGAATTATTTATTGCGCGAGTTTGAGGAGGACCCCTCGAAAATTTGGGATTCCAACATTTTCGGCACGTCGCTGTACGGGCTGGTTAATGAAGGGCTGCACAACAAACTGTACCGTATGCCGAGCGATGCGCGGATAAAACTGAAGGAAACGGTGGAACGCATTATTAACGAGGGTTGCAACGGTTTGATTTGTATTATTGTGTGAGGAGGAGTTATCTGTGGCAAAACAACGCCGTGTGCGTGGGCGGAATAACCGTGCCGGATTGTCGTTGTTGGCGGTGCAGAGTATTGCATGCGGGGTTGTTTTGCTGTTGGCCTTGCTATTGCGGCTGATAGGCGGTACAGCGTGGGGTGGGTTGCGTTCCTTGCTCCACGGCTGGCTGACCGATGATGGACTGGCGCAGGTAATTGCAGAGAGTGTGGAAACCGAAGACGGCGGCGCGGATGGCCGTGATGTGGGTATTAGCGAGACAGCGGGGGTGTATTGCCCACCGAACAGCATTACTTGGGCGCCGCTGACGGCGCCACCCACCACGGTCGCGCCGCTGACGGAAGGGCGGGTGACCTCGGCATTTGGGGTGCGAACCGACCCCATACGCGGCGGGACAAGCGTTCATAGCGGCACCGACGTTGCCGCACCCGCCGGCACTCCGTTGTATGCCCTGTACGATGGCGAGGTGAGTGTCGCGGGGTGGCAAACCAGTTACGGCAACCGCATTACCGTGCGCACGGCCGATGGGTTGGAGGTGTGCTACGCCCATTGTTCGGCATTGCTAAAGCGCACCGGTGATACCGTGCGTGCCGGCGAAGTGATTGCTCGCGTGGGGAGTACGGGGGATTCCACCGGTAATCACGTGCATATTATGGCTATACGAGAGGGGATTTTCTACGACCCGGCGCCCCTGATACCGGAGGGGTTTTATGCTTGAGTGGCGGTGGCGTGGTATTGATTTTCGGCTGAGTTTGTTGTTCCCCGCCACGGTGATTGTGATGTTGTCGCTGGACGAGAGCGGATTAACCGCCTTGTGTTTATTGGCGGCTATGATTCACGAATTGGGTCATTTTTGTGCCATGGTGTGGTTGGGCGATGCGCCGGCGCGGCTGACGATGGGTGTGTTCGGCATACGGGTAGAGAGAAAACCCGCGGCACGGTTGAGTTATCCTAAACTGTGTGTGGTATCGCTCGCGGGTCCGCTTGCCAACGTGGTGGGGTGTGCCGTGTGTTGGGTGGCGAATGCCCACGCGGCGGCGTTGATACACGGCGTACTCGGCTTTTTTCATTTGTTGCCGGTGACTTCGTTGGACGGCGGCGAGGCGTTGTATGCGTTGTTGTGTTGTCGGTGCGAGGAAACGCGCGCCGAGCGGATATTGTTTGTGTGTTCGGCGGTGGTGGTATTTCCGCTCGCGGTAGTGGGGTTTTGGATGCTGATGGCCAGCGGTTATAATTTTACGCTGTTGTTTTTAAGCGGTTATTTGATTTTGCGAATGTTTTTGCGCACGGGGCATTGAAAAAAACCGACCGATACCGTATAATGATGGGGTGGAGGGATGTGCAATGGCTCTGACGTTGGAAGATTTGTTTGACCGCGTGCAAAAGCCCGCCCGCTATACCGGCGGCGAGCTGAACAGCGTGGTGAAAGATAAAACTCGCGTAAACGTACGGTTTGCATTTTGCTTTCCCGATTTATATGAGGTCGGGATGTCGCATTTGGGATTGAAAATTTTGTACGGACTTAAAAATGCCGTGGAGGATTTTTGGTGTGAGCGGGTGTTTGCGCCGGACACGGATATGGAGCAACTGATGCGCGAAAATCACATTCCGTTGTTTGCGCTGGAAAGCCGTGACCCCATTCGCGAATTTGATTTTATTGGTTTTACGCTGCAATACGAAATGTGCTATACCACCATTTTGAATATGCTGGATTTAGCGGGCGTGCCGTTGCGCGCCGCCGACCGCGGCAACGATTTTCCGTTGGTGGTGGCGGGCGGTCCGTGCGCATGCAATCCCGAACCGTTGGCGGATTTTTTTGATATTTTTTTGTTGGGCGAGGGCGAAGAACTTAATTTGGAGTTGATGAACCTTTACCGTGAGCATAAAAAACAAGGATACGACAAGCAGCGGTTTTTGCAGGCAGCAGCGCAGATTGAGGGCGTGTACGTCCCTGCATTTTATACCGTGTCATACCACGACGATGGGCGTGTAGCAGCCATCACACCGCAAGCGGGTGTGCCGGCAACGGTGCGCAAACGCGTGGTGCGGGATATGGACACGGCGTATTATCCGGAATCGTTTGTGGTGCCGTTTGTGGATATTGTGCACGACCGCGCGATGACGGAGATTTTTCGTGGGTGTATTCGCGGGTGTCGGTTCTGCCAAGCGGGGTTTATTTACCGCCCTGTACGCGAAAAATCGGTGGATACCATCGACCGTCAAAGCCGTTGTCTGTGCGAGACAAGCGGGTATGAGGAATTTTCTTTGTCATCTCTGTCTACCAGCGATTACACGCAACTGGAACCCCTGCTCACCCAACTGCTTTCGTGGGCGGAGGACAAGCACACCAATATTTCGGTACCCTCTTTGCGGGTAGACGGATTTTCGGAGGAATTGGCCAATCGGCTGAACGTATTGCGTCGCAACGGGTTGACTTTTGCACCGGAAGCGGGTACGCAGCGTTTGCGCGACGTTATCAATAAAAATTTAACGGAAACCGAAATTTTAGATACGGCTCGCCGTGCCTTTTCGGGTGGCTGGACATCGGTGAAGTTGTATTTTATGATGGGCCTGCCCACCGAGACTTCAGAGGATATTGTGGGGATTACCGCGCTGGGCCAAAAAATTGTGAATTGCTTTTACCAAAATCCGGACAAGCCCAAAGGCAAGGGTGTGACGGTATCAATTAGTTGTTCTTGCTTTGTACCAAAGCCGTTTACGCCGTTTCAGTGGGAGCCGCAGGATACGTTGGCGCAGTTGGAGGAAAAGCAGCGGCTGCTGCGCGAATCCGTGACCACCAAAAAGATTTCACTTTCTTGGCACGATGCCAAAACCAGTTATCTGGAAGCGGTGCTCGCGCGCGGTGACCGCCGCTTGGGCGCGGTGCTGGAGGCGGCGTTCCATCGTGGTTTTAATTTGGACGCTTGGTCGGAGCATTTTGATTTTGACGCGTGGATGGACTTGTTCCGTGAAGCAGGGCTGAATCCGGATTTTTACGCTTGTCGGCGCCGCGGCGAGGACGAGGTGTTCCCGTGGGAGCACATTGACGTGGGCGTGAGCAAGGCGTTCTTATGGGCGGAAAATCAACGCGCCTACGCAGAAACCACCACGCCGCATTGTCGGCAAGAATGTTCGCATTGCGGTGCGGCGTGCTTTAAGGGAGGGGTTTGCGTTGAACGACGTTAAAGAATTTACCACCATGCGCGTGATGTTTGAAAAAGTCGGGCGCGCCCGTTACATTTCGCATTTAGACTTAAACCGTACTATGATTCGTGCGGTGCGCCGTGCCGCGTTACCGATTTGGTACACGGAAGGGTTTAACCGTCACCCGTATTTGACCTTTGCCGCGCCGTTGTCGCTTGGGTACGAGGGTGAGCGCGAAACCTTTGACGTGCGCTTGGAACAAGCCGTTGCTCCGGAGGAATTGGTGCGGCGGCTGGATGCCGTGATGCCGGAAGGGCTACGCATTGTGGGCGCTGCCCCCGCTGTTAAAAAAGCGGGGGAGGTAGCGCAGGCGGTGTACCGCATTACGTTGCCTTGCTCCAAAGAGGATATTGGTGCGTTGCTGGAGCAGCCCTCTGTTCCTGCGCAAAAGCGCACCAAGAAAAAAGAATGGGTTACCGTGGAATTGGCGCCGATACTGCAGGCGGCAAACAGCGTGATTACTGCCGTGGGCGAGGAAACACAGTGGGAACTGACGTTGCCGATTAGCAGTGAATTATCGGTTAATCCCGCACTGGTGGTGGCGGCGTTGTGCGAGCAACGGGGGATGCCGGCTGTGCCGTTTCGGGTGCGGCGTTTGCGCGTGTTAGCGCGTGACGGCAATGAATTTGCTTAATTTTGCAGGAATGTAAAAAAATGCTTGCTTTTTTGAAAAGAGCATAGTATAATGTATCGGTATGAATGTCCGCTTTGCCTTCATCCGGGCAAAGTGGGGATGAGTGCCGAGCGAAAGCGAGACATGAAAGCGGGTATTCCTCTGTCGGCGGGTTACACCGATTCGGGCAAGAATATCTGAAAAAGCAAGGAGGATTTTTCCATGGATGCATTAAAACTTATCGCCTCTGACAGCATGAAAGAGGCAGCCCCCCAGTTCGCGATTGGTGCTACCATTCGTGTGGACGTTAAAATTCGCGTAGGCGAGCGTGAGCGTATTCAAGCGTTTGAGGGTACCGTCATTGCCAAGAAGGGTTCCGGCGTAGCGGAAACTTTCACGGTGCGTCGCGTATCTTACGGCGTGGGTGTGGAACGTGTGTTCCCGCTGCATTCCCCCAACGTGGCCGGCATTACCATTGTGCGTCACGGTAAGGTACGCCGCAGCAAGTTGTACTACCTGCGCGACCGTGTGGGTAAGGCAGCCAAGGTTAAAGAGCTTATTAAATAAGGCGGAGGGGGAGAAAATCGTTGGGTTTTCTCCCTCTTTTCAATTAGCGGGGTGCGGCTTGGCGGCCGCCCCTGCAACGAAAGAGGAAAACGAATGGAACAGCAAAACATTCAGTGGTTTCCCGGGCATATGACTCGTACCCGCCGCCGCATTGTGGAGCGGTTACCGCTGGTGGATTTGGTGGCGGAAATTGCGGATGCTCGTATTCCAATGAGCAGCCGCAACCCGGAGTTAGACAGTATCATTGCCGGCAAGCCGCGGTTGCTCGTGCTTAACAAGGCCGATATTGCCGATGAGGACGCCACCAAAGCGTGGCTTGCGCATTTTGAAAAACAGGGTGTATCGGCTATGGCGGCGGACTGCAAAAGCGGCAGGGGCGTTCAGCGCTTTGTGCCGATGGTGCGCGAATTACTGAGCGATAAAATTACCGCGTGGGAGCAACGCGGGATGATGAACCGCGCCATCCGCGTGATGGTGGTGGGTATTCCCAATTGCGGGAAATCCTCGTTTATTAACCGTATGGCGCGCGGCGGCAAGGCCAAGGCAGAGGACCGCCCGGGTGTCACGCGTGACCAACAATGGTTTGTGATTGACGGCGGTGCGCAGTTGTTGGATACTCCCGGCGTGTTATGGCCTAAGTTTGAGGACCAAAAGGTAGCACAGCGGTTGGCGTATACCGGTGCCATTCGCGACGAGGTGCTGGACAGCGAGGAGTTGGCGTGCGGGTTGTTGGATGTGCTGCATTGCCAGTATGAATCCGCTCTGCGCGAGCGGTACAAACTCACCGGCGATTTGCCGGAAGATACGTATGAACTGCTGGAACTGATTGGCCGCAAGCGCGGAATGTTGGTGTCCGGCGGAGAGGTGAATACCGAGCGTGCGGCCATTATGTTACTGGACGAATTTCGCGGCGGCAAACTGGGCCGAATCACACTGGAGCGGCCTTGACAATGCGAAAATGATACGGAAAGGTGAATGTGCAATGGAACAGACCGTGCAAGGCAACCAAAAACAGAAGAATTGGTTTGAGTGGGCACAAGTGATATGCATTGCCTTAATTGCGGTAACGTGTTTGTACACCTTTGTATGCCGCATGGTGGACGTGCACGGAACGTCGATGGAAAATACATTATATAACGGGGAACGGTTGTTGCTCTCCAGCTTGCCGTACACGCCCGCGTATGGGGATATTGTTGTGATTAACCGCGGCGAGAGTGAAGAACCGCTGATTAAGCGGGTGATTGGCCTGGCGGGGGATACCATTCGCGTGGATGAGGAGACGGGTACGGTATACCGCAACGACGAACCGCTGAATGAACCGTACGTTCACGATGCTACGGCGGTGGAGAAAATGCCCGGCCCGGTTACCGTGCCGGAATCGATGATATTTGTTATGGGGGATAACCGCGCCACCGGCCACTCGTTGGATAGTCGCACGTTTGGTTGCGTGCCGCAAAAAGACGTGGTGGGCAAGGCGTTTTTTCGAGTGTCTCCGCTGAACAAGTTGGGGGGCTTGCGTTAATGACCAACAGCGAATACGATGCCCAGTTGCGTGCGGAGGGATATTCTTTGTTGTGCGGCGTGGACGAGGCAGGTCGCGGCCCGTTGGCGGGACCCGTGTTTGCGGCGGCCGTGATACTGCATCCCGATGCCGTTCCGCAAGGGTTAAACGATTCTAAGAAATTATCCGAGAAAAAGCGTGAGGCACTGTTTGATGAAATCTGCGACACGGCGGTGGCGTATTGTATTGCCTCGGCCTCGGTAGAGGAAATTGAGGAATATAATATCTTGCAGGCCACGTTTTTGGCAATGCGCCGCGCGGTGGAAGGGTTGTCGGTTACACCTTCGCTGGTGTTGATAGACGGCAACCGCACGCCGTCGGGGCTGGATGTACCCACACGTACCTTGGTAAAAGGGGACGCTTTGTCCGCCTCGGTAGGTGCGGCATCCATTTTGGCCAAGGTCAGCCGTGACCGTTTGTTGTTGGAGCTGGACCGTGAGTATCCCGAATATGCTTTTGCCAAGCACAAGGGCTACGGTACGGCGTTGCATTATGAACGCTTGCGCGAGCATGGCATTTCACCCGTGCATCGGCGCAGTTTCCTAAAAACATTGCATTAAACCTACACTTAGCGCGCGGGGAGGTTTTTGTTTTTGGCGGGTATATCCAAAGGGGCGGCCGGCGAGGTGCTGGCGGCCCGCTATTTGCGCGATAACGGGTACGACTTGTTGGGCGCCAACTACCGTACCCGATTTGGAGAAATCGACATAATTGCTGCGGACGACGAGTATATTGTGTTTGTAGAGGTCAAAACTCGTGCGCAGGATGCTTATTATTTACCGCGTGAGGCGGTAACCGCCGACAAACAACGGCGGATTATTAAAACGGCACTGTTGTATTTGTCACGGTACCCTGACCCGCGCCAACCGCGATTTGATGTGATTGAGGTGGTGACGGCGGCGGGGCGACCGATGCAATTGGTAACACTGAATCATTTGGAGAATGCGTACGGCGATTGACCGGTTTTGAAAGAAACGGGGTGGCGCCGTGCGTTTGTTTGATATTCATTGTGACACATTAACCACCTGTTACCGCAGCCGTGAATCACTGTGCCGTAACAACGGGCACGTGGATTTGCGCCGTGGGCGGCAGTACGCGCCGTGGTGTCAGGTTTTTGCCGTGTGGATTCCCGATACGTTACGTGGTACTAAGGCGTTTCGTTACGGTATGCGGGTGCTTAAATTTGCTCAGCGGCAGGAACGGCGCTTCCCGCAACAGTTGGTGTGGGTGCGTGACCGCGACTCGTTGGAAACCACGGTGCAAACCGGACGTTGTGCGGGATTGTTGGCGGTGGAGGGTGGTGCCGTGCTGGGCGGACGACCGGAACGGTTGGCGCGTCTGGCAGAGGCGGGCGTGCGTTTGCTGACACTCACTTGGAACGGCGATAATGAACTAGGGTGCGGGTGTTTATCCAAAACCAACGGTGGGTTAACACCTATTGGCAAACAGGTGGTGCGCTTGTTGCCGCGGTACGGTATGGTGGCAGATGTTTCGCACCTAAACGAAGCCGGGTTTTGGGATGTGGCTACCGTGTCCGACGCGGCGTTTGTTGCCAGTCATTCGTTGTCACGCACGGTGTGGGAGCATCCCCGCAATTTAACCGATGCGCAGTTTAAGGAGATACGGCGGCGCGGCGGTTTGGTGGGACTCAGTTTGTGCGGTGACCACTTGGGTGAGCCCGGTTTTGATGCGGTGTATCGCCACTTGATGCATTACTTGTCGTTGGGCGGGGAACGTTGCGTGGCATTCGGCGGCGATTGGGATGGCACGGACCTGCCCGAAACGTGGAAAGGTGTTTGTGTCTTAGAGACACTTTCTGCCTATCTGCTCAAAAAAGGGGTGTCCGAGACGGTGTTAGACCGTTTATTTTTCCAAAATGCGTTTGAATTC
Source organism: Acutalibacteraceae bacterium (assembly GCA_045651085.1). Taxonomy (GTDB): domain Bacteria; phylum Bacillota; class Clostridia; order Oscillospirales; family Acutalibacteraceae; genus RGIG3009. The sequence goes on along the minus strand of JAZRRV010000080.1, from coordinate 1,926 downwards.
TTTTCCACCACTTTACAAGCGGGGGAAGATGCGGTAAAATAAAGGGAAGTTATAAAGTAAAGGCGAGGTCGGTACTTATGATGTATACCAGCACACGTGACACGTCGGTGAAAGTGACGGCGGCACAAGCCATTGCCCAAGGCATTTCCACAGAGGGCGGCTTGTTTGTTCCGGAACAGTTGCCGGTGTTCACCGCCGAGGAATTGGCGGGGATGGTGTCGCAAGATTATATTGGGCGTGCGGTAACGGTGTTGTCGCGCTTTCTTTCGGATTTTACGGCGGAGGAAGTGCGCGAGTGCGCCGAGGCGGCTTACGGTAGCGGGCGGTTTTCCGACGTGGCCGTGGCACCCGTGCGCACGTTGGATGAGCAACTACACGTGTTAGAATTGTGGCACGGGCCAACTTGCGCATTTAAGGACATGGCGTTGCAAATTTTGCCGCATTTAATGCGCGTTTCCGCACGCAAAACGGCAGACGGCAAGGAAATTGTTATTTTGGTGGCGACTTCCGGCGATACCGGCAAAGCGGCGTTGGAGGGTTTCCGCGATGCACCCAACACGCGGATTTTGGTGTTTTATCCGGAGCACGGCGTTAGCCCGATGCAGAAATTGCAGATGACAACGCAGGAAGGTAACAACGTGGGCGTGTGTGCCATTCGCGGTAATTTTGACGATGCGCAAAGCGGCGTTAAAGCTATTTTCACCGACCCGCGTATGCGGGACAAGTTGGCGTCGCAGGGACTGATGTTCTCCTCGGCCAACTCCATTAACTGGGGGCGGTTGGTACCGCAGATTGTGTATTATTTTTCGGCATATTGCGATTTGCTGGCAGCCAAACAAATTCGTATGGGAGATACCGTAAACGTGGCGGTGCCCACCGGCAACTTCGGCAATATTTTGGCGGCGTACTACGCGCGCGAAATGGGGTTGCCGATTGGTCGGTTGATTTGCGCTTCCAATTGCAACAACGTACTTACCGATTTTATTCGCACCGGTACGTACAACCGTCAGCGTGATTTTCATACCACGGTTTCGCCGTCCATGGATATTCTTATCTCGTCCAATTTGGAGCGGTTATTGTACCACTTGTCCGGTTGCGATGCGGCGCTGGTGGCAGAACTGATGCGGCAACTGCAGGAAACCGGCCGTTACACGGTGCCGGATGCGTTGTTTGAAAAAATCACGGCCTTGTTTGCCGCCGGCTGGTGCGATGATGAGCAAACGATGGCGGCTATCCGCACCACCTACGAGCAAGAGGGCTATTTGTGCGATACACACACCGCCGTGGCGGTGGAGGTAAGCCGCGCATATCGCCGCGAAACGGGGGATATGACCCCCTTGGTGGTTGCTTCCACAGCCGACCCGTACAAGTTCTCCGCCAGTGTTCTGAACGCGCTGGGCGCGGACAGCACGGATGAGGACGAATTTGATAAAGTGCGTCGGTTGAATGAACTCACCGGTGCGCCGGTTCCACCGTCGTTGGCGGCGCTCAAGGGGCGTGCTCCTCGTTTCCTGCAGGTATGTGACCGCGAAACCATGGAAGCCACGGTGTGCGACCTGTTGGCAATTCATTAAAAATGAGGTGACTGTGTGGCGCTGTTCGTCTTATCCGATACGCATTTGTCGCTCAACGCGGATAAATCGATGACGGTGTTCCGCGGTTGGGACGATTACGTTTCCCGTTTAGAAACTAAGTGGCGCGCACTGGTGCGCCCCGAGGATACGGTGGTTATTGCGGGGGATGTTTCGTGGGCTATGGCGTTGGAAGAAACGTTGGCGGATTTTTCGTTTTTACACGCCTTGCCCGGTCGTAAATTGTTGTTTAAGGGCAATCACGATTACTGGTGGTGTACCCGCCGAAAAATGGATACGTTTTTGGCAGAAAACGGATTGGACTCGCTCACCATTGTGCACAACGATGCGGTAG
>JAZRRV010000079.1:0-7302 GCA_045651085.1 Acutalibacteraceae bacterium | reverse complement strand
CGGACGGTCAGTTCGTGCTTGCCGGTAACATTCTGGTTCGTCAGCGCGGCACCCACATTCATCCGGGTCAAAACGTTGGCATTGGTTCCGACGATACGCTGTTTGCCAAAGCCAGCGGTACTGTCCGCTTTGAGCGCATGGGCAAGGACCGCAAACGCGTTAGCGTTTACGTGACCGAGCAGTAAGTTTTTAAGCACAAAGCAAGCCCTGTCGTACGCGGCAGGGCTTTTTTGTCTGTTTTTTAACAAATTTTCAAAAAAGACTATCCTAGACGGTAGAGTATCGTGTATAATAGGGAAAGTAGGACAAGTTGCGCGCGGCGTAAAGTCGCCGAAAAGAAAAGGAACAAACGTTATGTTTATTGACAAGGCAGTTATTCATATTAAAGCGGGCGCCGGCGGGAACGGTGCCGTGTCGTTCCACCGCGAAAAGTACGTGGCGGCGGGAGGGCCGGACGGCGGCGACGGCGGCCGCGGCGGCAACGTGGTGTTTGTGGCGCAGGACGGTAGCAATACGCTGTCGGATTTTCGCTATAAGCGCAAATTTGTTGCGCCTGCGGGCGGCCAGGGCGGCGCCAAACGGTGTTTCGGTAAATCGGGGGAGGATTTGATTATCCCCGTGCCGCGCGGCACGTTGATTTACGACAACGAGACGGGGCGGCTTATGGCCGATATGTCCGGAAACGAGCCGTTTGTGGCCGCCAAGGGTGGCCGCGGCGGTTGGGGCAATTCGCACTTTGCCACCGCCACACGGCAAGTGCCGCGGTTTGCAAAACCCGGTGTTCCGGGCGAGGAATATACCGTTCGCTTAGAACTGAAACTGTTGGCGGACGTAGGGCTGGTAGGGTTCCCCAACGTGGGAAAATCCACGCTGGTTTCGGTGGTGAGCGAGGCCAAGCCGGAAATTGCCAATTACCACTTTACCACCATCACGCCGGTGCTGGGCGTGGTGCGTGTGGCGGAGGGAACGTCGTTTGTTATGGCAGACATTCCCGGCATTATTGAGGGTGCCAGCGAAGGAGTCGGTTTGGGCCATGCCTTTTTGCGGCACGTGGAGCGTTGCCGATTGCTGGTGCACGTGGTGGACGTATCGGGCAGTGAAGGGCGCGACCCGCTGGAGGATTTGGATATCATCTCCCGCGAATTAGAGCGGTTTGACCCGGAATTGGCGCGCCGCCCGATGTTGGTGGCGGGCAACAAGTGCGATTTGGCAACCGATGAACAGTTGGCCGCGTTTGAAGAAGCCATGAAACAGCGGGGGTTGGAATATTTTCCGCTGATGGCGGCTATTGCGCACGGTACGGACGCACTGGTAAAACGGTGCGCGGCACTGCTTGCCCAACTGCCGCCGATGCGTGCTTTTGAAGCAGAGCCCGTGCCGGTGCCGGAGATGGAATCGTTGCGTGAACGCACGGTACGTATTGAAAAACACGACGGTGTGTTTTTTGTGGAGGGCGAGTGGTTGCTCAAACTGTTGCAGACCATTAACTTACAAGAACCGGACAATTTTCAATATTTTGGGCGGGTGTTGCAATCGTCCGGCGTGATTCGTCAATTGGAAGAAGCCGGTGTGCAGGAAGGCGACACCGTAAGCATTTACGATATGGAATTTGATTTTGTGAAGTAACGGGGGGCGGCGTATGGAACGATTGTGTCCCATAACGGTGGACGTAAACACGTTGAGTCCGCTGAATTTGGCGTTTGTGGGTGACGGCGTTTACGAGTTGATGGTGCGGGAACGGCTGGTTTCGCTGGCGGGGCGCCCCAACAAGGAGCAGCACCGCTTGGCGGTACAACAAGTGCGGGCGGAGGCGCAGGCCGCCGCACTGGACCGGTTGTATCCGCATTTGACCGAGCGGGAGGAGGCCGTGTATAAGCGTGGTCGCAACGCGCACACGGCGCGTTCCGGCGGGGCATACCACAAAGCCACCGGACTGGAAGCGCTGTTCGGGTATTTGTATTTGTCGGGGCAAACGGACCGTGTGCGGGAACTGTTTGCGTTGGCGGTGGAAGAAGAAAATTAACAAATATCGAAAAAAGTCATTGACAAAACGCGTAAATATGAATACTATTTTGGTATAAGGTTTTTCGGCAAACGTCGGGAACGGATTTTTTTGAAAGGATGATAACGTATGGTTCTTGAAAAGGTAAAAGCAATTCTTGCCGCCCAGTTTGATGTGGAGGAAGAAACAATCACTCCCGAAACCAACATTCAAGAAGATTTGGGCGCAGACTCTTTGGATGTTGTGGATATGCTGATGTCCTTGGAAGATGAGTTTGACGTAGAAATTCCCGATGAAAAAATTGAAAAACTGCGCACGGTGGGCGAAGTCGTGGCGTACATCGAGGAAAATCAATAAGAGTGTAATTGGCGGGTTTTCTCGCACAATCATTCTCCGGCCTTTTCCACTTCCCGGGCAAAGCACCGTTTTAATTCCCAAACGAGCGGATGTTTTTACGCACAAAAAAGCGGGCGGCAATTTCTTGCCGCCCGCTGAATGGTTATTGCTTATTGAAGATTGGTTTTCAAAGTTTCCAGTTCCGTTTTCAGGGTTTCGGGCAACTTGTCACCAAACTTAGCGTAGAATTCTTCAATGCCGCCGATTTCCGCACGCCACAGGTCCTTATCCACTTCCAAAATGGATTTGAGCGTGGGCAGGTCAAAGTCGGTAAGTCCGTCAATGTTGATATCCTCGGCGTTGGGAACGTAACCGATTGCGGTTTCCACCGCGTCCGCCTTGCCTTCGCAACGGTTGACAATCCAGTCAAGCACGCGCAGGTTATCACCAAAGCCCGGCCACAGGAAGTTCCCGTCGTCATCGGTGCGGAACCAGTTAACGTTGAAGATTTTGGGGGCTTTGTCGCCCAGTTTCTTGCCCATTTCAATCCAGTGTGCCCAATAGTCGCCCATGTGGTAGCCGCAGAACGGCAACATCGCCATCGGGTCGCGGCGGACAACGCCAACCGCACCGGTTGCGGCGGCGGTGGTTTCGGAAGCCATAATGGAGCCCACAAACACACCGTGGTTCCAGTCGCGGGACTGGTACACCAGCGGGGCGGTCTTGGCGCGACGGCCGCCGAAGATGATGGCGGAAATCGGCACGCCGACCGGAGAATCAAATTCAGACGAGATGCAGGGGCAGTTTTTCGCCGGCGCGGTAAAGCGGGAGTTCGGATGAGCGCCCTTGGTACCGTCGGTGCAATCCCACAATTCGCCCTTCCAGTTGCGGGCGTTTTTGGGCGGGTTTTTGTCCATGCTTTCCCACCACACGGTGTTGTCGTCCAAATTATGCACCACGTTGGTAAAAATGGTGTTCTTTTGGGTGGAAATCAACGCGTTGGGGTTGGATTTCATATTCGTGCCGGGTGCCACGCCGAAGAAACCGTTTTCGGGGTTGCACGCCCACAAACGACCGTCTTCACCCACGCGCATCCAGGCAATATCGTCACCCACGCACCATACTTTGTAGCCCTTTTCGCGGTACAGTTCCGGCGGAATGAGCATTGCCAAGTTGGTTTTACCGCAAGCAGACGGGAATGCTGCCGCCACGTAGGTGGTTTTGCCGGTCGGGTCTTCCAAGCCCAAAATGAGCATATGCTCTGCGAGCCAGCCCTCTTTGCGGCCCAGGTTGGAGGCAATACGCAAAGCAAAGCATTTTTTGCCCAAGAGTACGTTGCCGCCGTAACCGGAGTTTACGGAGATAATGGTATTGTCCTGCGGGAAGTGGCAGATATACCGTTTCTCCTCGTCAATATCGCATTTGCAGTGCAGGCCGCGCACCCAGTCGTCGGAATCGCCCAGTGCTTCGTACACCTCTTTGCCCATACGGGTCATAATCGCCATGCTGATAACCACGTAGATGGAGTCTGTCAACTCAATACCGTATTTGGCAAACGGCGAGCCGATGGGGCCCATCGAGTAAGGGATGATATACATCGTGCGGCCTTTGTAAGCGCCGCGGGCGATGTTGTAAAGCAGGTCGTATGCTTCGGAAGGGGCCATCCAGTGGTTGGTGGGGCCGGCATCTTCCTCTTTTTCCGAGCAGATAAACGTACGGCCTTCTACACGCGCAACGTCGTTAAGAGCCGAAAGGTGCAGGTAGCAACCGGGCAATTTTTCCTCGTTGAGTTTGGTAAGTTCACCGGTGCGGCAACCTTCGGCACGAAGCTCCTCTAATTGTTCCTCCGAACCGTCAATCCACAAAATGCGGTCGGGTTGCGTGAGTTCAACCTTTTCCTTAATCCAGGCAAGGACGGAGGGGTTGGTGGTCAATGCGTTTGTCATAATGGGTCTCCTTTCGTTGAGCAAAGTAAAAAGTTTCAACTTTCCCCTTAATAACATTATACCTAAAATTTACATAAATTCAAGTAACAAACCTAAATAATTCTTAAAAAAACAAAGAAAAGGACCGAAAGAGCAAAGTGTCTTCCGGTCGAGGTCAGTTTTAGGGAGTGTGTGCTTGTTTTTAGGTAATCGGCAGGGTGGCGCACGCGTTTAACGAGGAATCGGCAACGTTACCGGTAACGAACTCATAATACCCTTGCGCCCCTACCATAGCGGCGTTGTCCCCGCACAACGGCAGCGGCGGAACGTACAGAGAGATGCCACGCTGTGCGCAAGCGGCTTCCATTTGCGAGCGCAAACCGGAATTGGCCGAAACACCACCCGCGAGCGCGATTACCGTGTCACCGGTTTTTTCAGCAGCCGCCAGCGTGTGTGAGCACAGAATATCGCACACCGTGTGTTGGAACGAAGCGCACAAATCGGGAATATTCACCGCCTCGCCGCGTTGCTCGGCTTTGTGCAACAGGTTTATCACGGCAGTTTTCAGCCCCGAAAAACTAAAATCGTAGGGAGAACCGTCCACGTGGGGGCGAGGCAGCACAAAGGCATGGGGGTCGCCCTCGGCGGCAGTGCGGTCCAAGTGAATACCGCCGGGGTAAGGCATCCCCATCGCGCGGGCGGCTTTGTCAAAACATTCGCCCGCCGCATCGTCCCGTGTGCGGCCCAGTACCGTAAAATGCGTGTAATCCTCCACCCGCACGATGTGCGTGTGACCACCCGATACCACCAAACATAAAAACGGCGGGACAAGTTCCGGGTGGGCCACGTAGTTAGCGGCAATGTGTGAGCGTAAGTGATGCACCGGCACCAACGGCAAATTGGTCGCCCCGGCCAGCCCTTTGGCAAAGTTGACACCTACCAGCAGCGCACCGATAAGCCCCGGTGCGTAGGTGACGGCCACAGCGTCAATCTCTGCCAGTGTTACGCCGGCAACCTCCAACGCCTGCCGCGTTACACCGCTGATGGCTTCCGCGTGGCGGCGGCTGGCAATTTCCGGTACAACACCGCCGTATAACCGATGTTCGTCCGCCTGTGAGGCAATAATGTTAGAAAGCACCTGCCGCCCGTCCCGCACTACGGCGGCGGCAGTTTCGTCGCAAGAAGACTCTAAAGCCAAAATGTTCATTCGTTTTCACTCCGATTTGGGTAGTAACTGTACAATGCGGCATCCTCCGTGGGATGACTGTAAAAGCGAGGGCGCACCCCCTCCGGCACAAAACCGAGGGAGGAATACAGCGCAATGGCCGCGTGGTTGGAAACGCGCACCTCCAACGTTAAGCGAAACAAGGAAGATGCTTGCTGCTTTGCAGCGGTTATCAGTGCACGCGCCACGCCGGTGCGCCGATGAGCGGGCGTCACGGCTACGTTGGTGATAAACCCTTCCCCCGCCACGTGGTGACAACCCAGATAACCCACCACTTCCCCGCCGCGCAGGGCAACCAAAAACCGCGCGCAGGGATTGTCCAATTCCTCGCGCAGGGCGGTCTCGCTCCATGGGTCGGCAAAACAAGTTTGTTCCAATGCCGCCAGTGCCGAGAGATGCGCCTCCGCCAGCGGCACAATGGTTACCGTACTCATAACAACGCCCGAATATCCGCCACCAACTGGGGTAGGGATTCTACCAAAGCGTCCCGACAATCGCGGTAGGTCGCCAAACTCTGCCCGTACGGGTCGGGAATGCCCGCGCCCGGTACCACCATACGTTCGGGGTCTGCGCCGTAATGAAACGCCAGCGTAACGCCGTGTTCTACCGACAACGGAACAAAAATATCCGTTTGCGCCACAATATCGGGTGTAAGCTGACGGGAACGGTGGTCGGCAATATCCACCCCGATTTCCTGCATAACGGTAATGGCGTGGGACGAAGGGGGAGCATCGTCCACCGTGGAGATACCGGCACCGGAAACGGTGCAATCGGTTATTCCTTCCTTTTCCAATGCATCACGCAACAAAAAGGTCAACATCGGGCTACGGCAAATGTTGCCGGTGCAGACACATAAAATGTTCATACGCAAACTCCTTTTATTCAATAAGGACATTATAAAGGAAAATCAAAAAAGTTACAACACTTTTATAAAACAAAGGCAAACCGTACCGTTTTTGCTTGTGTTACGCCCAAAATTGTGGCATACTTATAATACCATTTACAGTAAGGAGAGCGTGTACCGTATGCAACTGTTTTGTTCTCGTAATACTCGTTATCGTTCGCCGTGCGGTGCCGTGGCGGAGGAAACTGCGGTGCTGTTCCGCATTTGTTTGCCGCGCTCGTGGCACTGTCGGGCGGCGTGGCTTGTTCGCGGTGAGGATGGCGGGATGGAACAGTGGGACGGTATGTTCTGGGCCGGTATGGCAGAGGACGAGTACGAATGGTGGGAGTGTCACTATACACCACCGCGTGCCGGGTTGTATTGGTATCGTTTTGCGGTGGATACCGAACAAGGGCGGTTGCATTTAAGTCGGGGTGCGCGCGGTGTGGCAGTGGTGACTTCACAACCCGGCACCGCGTGGCAGCTCACGTGTTATGAAAAAGGGTTCACCACCCCCGACTGGTTGGCGGGCGGCGTAATGTATCAGGTATTTCCTGACCGGTTTGCTTGCTCTGGAACTCCCAAAGCGGGCGTGCCCCGCGACCGCGTACTGCACACAGCGTGGGGTGAGCAGCCCCACTGGCAACCGGACGCGATGGGTATTGTGCGCAACAACGATTATTTTGGCGGTGATTTGCAGGGTATTTGCGAGAAATTACCGTATCTTAAACGCTTGGGCGTTACGTGCTTGTATTTGAACCCCATTTTTGAAGCACATTCCAACCATCGGTACGACACGGCAAATTATGAGAACATTGACCCGTTGTTGGGAACGGAAGAGGATTGGAAACACCTGGTTGAACAAGCAAACCAAGCGGGCATCCGTCTGTTGCTGGACGGTGTGTTCAGCCATACCGGCGCGGATAGCGTG
>JAZRRV010000078.1:0-1876 GCA_045651085.1 Acutalibacteraceae bacterium | reverse complement strand
ATACTTCACCCCGATGCGTACAATCGGTATGCGAACACAGCACCAACCGATACTGGTTGTCCACAATCAGCACGCTACCCTCCAGCGCGGTGGCAAAACGCGTCAGCATCGGTTCCAGCGACCCCGAAACGTAATAGTTCCCCGACACGCCCTTGTGCGCGTTATCCGAAACAAATTCCGCCATACTCTGGGCGTAATCCTGCAAAACCTCTTGCTTTTCCGCAATCCAGTAGCGGCGGGCGAGCATGGCTTGTGCGCCGCCCATCAGCACCATCGTCAGCGAAATAATCACCGCCGTTACGGCAAAGTATTTGGAAAAAATGCTCTTAAACAACGTCTTGTTTGACTTCAAATTTATACCCCACACCCCATACGGTTTTCAGCGCCCAGCGGTCGGATGTGCCCTCCAACTTTTCGCGCAGGCGTCTTACGTGCACGTCCACCGTGCGGCTGTCGCCGTAGTATTCAAACCCCCACACTTCGTCCAACAGTTGGTCGCGGGTGTACACCCGATTGGGGTTGCTCGCCAAATGATAAATGAGTTCCATCTCTTTGGGCGGCGTATCAATTTGTTTGCCCGCCACCCGCAGTTCGTAATTTTCCATGTTAATGTACAGTTGGTCGTAAGAAACTTGCCTTTCCTTTTCCTCCTGCCGAATCCCCGACCGCCGCAGCACCGCTTTTACGCGGGCAATCACTTCTTTGGTCTCAAACGGTTTTACAATGTAATCGTCCGCGCCGAGTTCCAGCCCCAGCACCTTGTCAAACAGTTCGCCCTTGGCAGTAAGCATAATAATGGGGCACGCCGATTTTTTGCGTATCTTGCGGCACACCTGCCACCCGTCCAACTTGGGCATCATCACATCCAGCAAAATCAAATCGGGTTGCTCGGTATCAAACCGCTCCACCGCTTGCTCGCCGTCCTGCACAATCACGGGCTCAAACCCTTCTTTGCCCAAATACAAGCGCAACAATTCGCCAATGTTGCTGTCGTCATCCACCACCATAATTTTAACGGCTTTCATCGGTTTTCCCCCTTTGGCATTCTCTTTCCATTTTACCAGTTTTTTCGCACGGAATTTGAACAGTCTTTGAATTTTTGAAAATCGTTCTCTTTTGCAAAGAAATGTGCTATACTGTATTAAAATAGTGGTAAAGGAGAACCCTTATGACGGATTTTCACTCGCTTGCCCCGCGCGCCCTTGCCGACAACCCGTTTTCGTTAATCGGTGAGGAATGGATGTTAATTACCGCGGGCACCCCCGCCCACTGCAACACGATGACCGCCAGTTGGGGCGGCGTGGGCGTTTTGTGGAACCTGCCGGTGGCATTTGCCTTTGTACGCCCGCAGCGCCACACCTATTCGTTTTTGGAGGAATCCTCCACCTTTTCGCTCTCGTTTTTGCCGGAAGACCGCCGCGACGCCCTGCGCTACTGCGGCTCCCATTCCGGACGGGACGGCGACAAATTCGCCGCCGCGGGGCTTTCGGTGTTTGAAGAACAAGGCACACCCTGCATTGCCGAAGCGCGCTTGGTGCTGGTTTGCCGCAAACTGCACACGGTGGATTTTACCGCCGCCCAATTTGCGGACCCATCCCTTCTTTCTCATTATAAAGCAAACGATTTCCACCGTCAATACATCGGCGAAATCGTGCAAGTACTGGAGCGCTGATACCCACACAAAACCGCCCCCGCGGCCGCGGGGGCGTTTTGTTATTACCCAAACAAAATGTTGTAATAATCCTTTTTCAAAATCAAATCGGAATAACTCATTTTGCGGCTCACAATGGCAGAAACGGTTTTGGCGTAATCATCCGCCACCGTCACGCCCTCGTTGGGGGTAAAGGTTTTGGTAGAGGAATTGTACCGCCCTTTG
>JAZRRV010000077.1:0-16810 GCA_045651085.1 Acutalibacteraceae bacterium | reverse complement strand
CGTGTAATGCTGATTTCATCAGCGAATACCGTTAAGGCAAAGGAGAATAAAAAATGAAAATGCTTATCAGTGTATTTTTGGTTCTTGTACTTGTTTTCTCTCTTTCTGCTTGTTCTAAAATTCCATTTAACGGCGCAATAGAATTTCATAGCACTTCACTTACAATTCCTGAAAAATTCATTAGAGATTCAACACAAAGCAACGATGATTTATGGGTTTTTGAACACAACAATTATTCTGAATATATAATAATTTCACGAAAAGATATCACAGGAGATGTGCAATCATCGCTTACAGATTATACAGAATATATGAAGGAAAATAATGCTACAAGCGAGATTGTTTCTTTTTTTAATAATGATGCTGTGCATTCAACTTATTATAATGACGATGTGTTCTGTCAAGAAATTTTATTTGCTTACAATAATTCATTTTATGCCGTAGCATTAAGAGGTGGAACTCAAAGCGGGTTTGAGGAAATTATTGATACAATTAGTCTAATTAAACTCACTGGTGATGTAGCATCATAATAGTTCGTAACAGCCAAAACAAAGATAGCGCATAGATTTACAACAAAAAACCATCGACAAGGTTTCCATACACCTTATCGATGGTTTTTATATAAATGCGGCTTGTTCCTTGACAGCGGGACTGCTCCGTAGTATAATTTGTTATACAAATCATACTAAACACACAGGAGGAATGGTTGTGAATAAACCGAAGGGTAAATACGCGTGGACGGTTACTGTAGGCGAAAAAGGACAAATCGTCATTCCAAAACAGGCGAGAGAAGTGTTTGGAATCCATCCGGGGGATACGTTGGTTGTTTTGGGCGATGAAAAACGGGGGATTGCCATTCCGCCGAAATCGATGTTTGCAAACTTTGCCCACGCTGTTTTTGAAGCAAGCGAGGATAAACAATGAGGGCAATAGAGATTAAAAATCTAACAAAGAAATATAAAGACACCATTGCCGTGGACGGACTGTATCTCGAAATTGAGCAAGGGGAACTGTTTTCGTTGCTGGGCATTAACGGCGCGGGCAAAACGACAACGATTAAGATGCTCTCTTGCCTTGTTAAGCCCACCGGTGGCGATGCACTCGTTTTGGGAAAAAGTATTGTGAGTGAGCGGCAAGCGGTAACATCCGTTATCGGCATTTCTCCGCAAGAAACAGCCATCGCTATGGGGCTGACGGTCAAAGAGAATTTGGAGCTGATGTGCGGTGTTCACGGTTTTAACGCGCGGAGCACACGCGCTAAGGTAACCGAATTAACCGAGCAGTTTACGCTTGACGAGATATTACCCAAAAAAGCGGGCAAGCTTTCGGGCGGTTGGCAAAGACGGCTCAGCATCGCCATGGCACTTATTGGTGAACCGAAACTATTGTTTCTTGATGAGCCCACGCTGGGTTTGGACGTTATTGCCCGCAGCGAGTTGTGGGATACCATTCGTTCGTTGAAAGGGAAAGTGACCATTATTCTTACCACGCACTATATGGAAGAAGCCGAAGCGCTTTCTGACCGAATCGGCATTATGAAAAGCGGTAAATTGATTTCTTTGGGTACGCCGGAGGCGTTAAAGCGCCAAGCGGGCGCAGAAACGTTGGAAGACGCCTTTATAGCGCTGGTAAAGGGGGCGAGAGAATGAGAATGTTTTGCTTTGCCAAAAGAACGCTCAAAGAAATTGTGCGGGACCCGCTGACGTTGGGTTTTGGGTTGGGGTTTCCCGCTGTGCTGATATTGTTGCTCTCTGCCATTCAAGCCAACGTACCCGTGAGCTTGTTTGAGATAGAGAAGCTCGCACCCGGTATGACGGTGTTCGGCCTTTCGTTTATCACACTTTTTTCGGCAAGTTTGATTGCGCGGGATAGGGAAAGCGCTTTTTTGGCGAGATTGTACGCCACGCCGATGCGCGCGGTGGATTTCATCTTGGGGTATGTGCTCCCGCTTTTGCCGATTGCTTTGGTGCAGAGCGTGTTTTGTTACGCTATCGGTATGGTTTTGGGAATGAAATTCACGCTGAATATGGTAGTTGCCTTGTTGGCTGTATTGCCCATTTCTCTGTTTTTCATCGGTCTTGGCCTGCTTTTCGGAAGCATTTTAACACAAAAACAAGTCGGCGGCATTTGCGGTGCTTTTCTCACCAACGTTACCGCGTGGCTTTCGGGAATCTGGTTTGATTTAGAACTCGTAGGCGGTGCGTTTAAGGCCATTGCCAAGCTCTTGCCGTTTTACCACGCAGTACAACTGGAGCAAGCACTGTTTGCCGGCAACGGGGACACCGTTTGGGTGGATTTGTTGTGGGTCGTCGGATACGCACTGGCGGCAACCGCCATTGCCGTACTTTTATTTTTAAGGCAAATGAAACAAGGGTAAACAAAACATCCTGTCACAAAACGTGACAGGATGTTTTAATAGGTATAAAGTATGTAAACCGTGCGAATTAACCCTCGTACTCCGTTTCAAATGCTTTCCACGGAACGCAGATGGAAACTTCGTCTTCCAACAACTCTTTGATGTGCCAGAGCAGGGGGAAGTCCTTCATATCAATCTTACCGGCTGCGGCGAGTTGCTCCACCGCCTTGGCGGTGCGGCGGCTGATAACCACGCCTTCCATGGTGATACCGGGGAGCCGTTCCATCGACTCGTTGTAAGTGTAGCCCTGGCCGAGCAAGGCACCCAGTTTGCGGTTTCTGCCGCCGAACACAGTAACGTAGAGGTCGCCTAAGCCAACAAAGATGTTGCGTTCTGCCGTGCTCTCAAACACATCCAGCAGGAGATACATTTCTCTTGACGCTTGCATAAACAGAGCGGCCTGAGAGTTGTAATGCTCAAACACTTTGCCCTCGCGACGATAGGAAAGGCCAATCGCCAAAGCAACGCCCAACGCGTAGGCGTTTTTCAGCGCCACGGCGCACTCCACACCGTGAACGTCGGTGGAAAGACTGATGTGATAATAATCCGTTTCAAACAGCGACTTGAGCCAACGCAACGTTTTCATATCCGGGCCGCAGAACGTGACTTCGGTGGGGTCTTGCACGGCAAGTTCATACGAGGTGCAGGGGCCGCCTACGGCGTAAATAGCCAACTTTTTGTCGGTAAAGCGCTGCATATATTCGGGATAGGAAATCAAACGTCCCTTGTTTTCGCCGTCGTCAATCATACCTTTGGAAATGGACAACAACGGTATCTCTTCCGGCAGTTTCGGAATAACGTTCTCGCAGAACCAGTCCATACCAAAAGAGGAAACGCCGCAGATAATCAAATCGGCACCCTTGATGCACTCTTCCATTTCCTCAAAATAGTGAAAAGAAACCGTGGGAGGCATAATAAAAGGCGCGTCAACACCGTTAGTATCGTTGTTTTTTCTGTACTGTGAAAGTGTTAAGTGCGCTCCCGTTTTTTGACCGTGCTCAATGATTTCCGTGTCGAGCGGGGAGCCGACCAAACGAATGGTGTGGCCGTTGTGCGCTGCCGGAAACGTGATGGCGGAACCCATCATACCGGAACAAATTACTGTAATGATTGCCATAGTTTTGCCGCCTTTCATCAATTTTGCTTGTGCACTTACCAATGCGTGGTTCGTACCTTAAATAAGGATACCAATATTTGCAAAGTTTGTCAACCATTGACGTCCAAAATCACAAAGTTTCAAACGCATTGTGTAAAAATTCACGCTGCCGTTCACGAAGAAAATCGGTGGTGCTACTTAAAAGTGCGAAAAATCAAAAAAATTTGTCTTCGGTAGTAGCATTTTGGCGCGAATTGTGGTAGAATGGCAATGTACTTTCAAAAAATTAAAGGAGATTGGGCAATGGGCGGCTTTTTCGGAGTAGTGTCAAAAACGGACTGCGTGTTTGATTTGTTCTTTGGCACGGATTATCATTCGCATTTGGGAACAAAGCGCGGCGGTTTGGCGGTGCACGGAGAAAACGGCTTTGACCGCGCCATTCATAATATTGAAAATTCGCCCTTCCGCACAAAATTTGAACGCGATGTGGATGAAATGCACGGTACTTCCGGCATTGGCTGTATTTCGGATAACGAGCCGCAGCCGCTCATTGTGCGCTCGCATTTGGGCAACTTTGCACTAACTACCGTAGGGCGGATTAACAATGCCGAGGAACTGGTGCGCGATGCACTGAATGCGGGAACGATTCATTTTTTGGAAATGAGCGGGGGGGATATTAACCCTACGGAACTTACCGCTTCGCTGATTAATCAAAAAGACACGATAGAGGAAGGTATCCGCTACGCGCAAAGTCGCATTGAGGGTTCTTTGTCGCTTTTGTTGCTTTCGCCGAAGGGGCTGTACGCCGCGCGCGATGCGATGGGGCGTACGCCGGTGGTTATCGGTAAAAAAGAGGGTGCCCATTGTGCTACGTTTGAATCCTCCGCGTTTTTGAATTTAGGTTATGTCAAAGAGCGGGAGTTGGGCCCCGGCGAAGTGGTGTTCTTAACGCCGGACAGCGCCGAAACGCGTGTTCCTCCCGGTGAACAAATGAAAATCTGCACGTTTATGTGGGTGTATTACGGGTATCCTACCTCCTCGTACGAAGGGGTAAACGTGGAGGAAATGCGTTGCCGTTGCGGAGAAATGCTGGCACAACGCGACGAGATTGACGCAGACAGTGTGGCAGGTATTCCGGATTCCGGCACAGCGCACGCCATTGGATACGCCAACCGTGCGGGGATTCCGTTTTCGCGCCCGTTCATTAAATACACCCCCACGTGGCCGCGTTCGTTTATGCCGCAAAAACAGAGCCAACGCAATTTGATTGCGCATATGAAACTGATTCCCGTGGATACGTTGATTCGTGATAAACGGCTTATTTTAATTGATGATTCGCTGGTGCGCGGCACGCAAATGCGGGAAACGGCGGAGTTTTTGTATAACAGCGGTGCCAAAGAGGTGCACATTCGCGCCGCTTGCCCGCCCGTTATGTTCGGATGCAAATATTTGAACTTCTCGCGTTCTACTTCGGAAATGGATTTAATTGCGCGCCGTACCATTGCGCGATTGGAAGGGGATGCAGCGGAGGAAAAATTATCGCTGTACACCGACCCTGACACACCGGAATATGCCGCTATGACAGAGGAGATTCGTAAAGAACTCAAATTCACCTCGCTGAAATACCAGCGGTTAGACGATATGATAGAAGCCACGGGATTATCACCGTGTCGTTTCTGTACATATTGTTGGACAGGCAAAGAATAAAAAACAGCAAAAAAGCACATCCCAAACAAACGGGATGTGCTTTTTTTGTGAACTGTTAGGATTTCCCAAAACGCACCGGCAACCGCTTGACCCAGCGGCATAGCGGTACAAACAAGGTGTGCAAAGGCGTGCATTGTTCTGCGGAATAGATATCGGCAGCGGCATCGGCAAACCCCAATGCCATACAAAAGGTACCTACCAGTTTGGGGGAGAGAAACGGGTAGTCTACCATACCGTACACCACAAAGGATACGGCAAACAGCAAAACGGTAAGCCCCATACCGGCGGCCTTTTTGGAACGCCCTAACAGAGACATACTGTTTTGAAGTAAACGCGTAGCGACCAAACACATAAGAAACAGAGCGATAAAGCCGCCCTCTACCAAAAGTTGTAACACCAAATTGTGCGAGTGCGGTAAGTTTAGGCCCATACGGGTGAGCTCTTCCCAAAAGTTTGAAATGCCGGGACCTAACCCGAACAACGGGTGCCGAATAATGGTTTGCAGGGCAACCTCCCACGCATCAAACCGCCCGAGAATGGAAGTGTCAGCGTCACCGATGGATAAGAACCGACTGAGAATGGCTTCCGGAACAATGGCTATAACGGCGGTGATACACATCATAAGCGGCGTGATTTGCCGCAGATGCGTGAGAATAATAAGCAACAGTATGGATAGTAATGCAATGTAGGCGCCGCGGGAAAACGAGAGGATAGTGCCGCATACCGCGACCGCCAGAAACACCCGCGCTACCAGTTTGGCGGGCGTGCGACGCCCCGAAAAGCCGTAATACCCCGCGAAGGGCAACACCATTACTAAATATTCCGCCATGACGTTGGGGTTGTTAAACGTGGAGGCAACACGGTCCATCCCTTGTTCCAAATTAACTTCCATAGGGAAATAGCGGTAAAAGAATTGGTCAAATGCGAGCCAAAATTGGTTGGGGAAAATATAGTCCAATACTTCGCGCAGTACGTATTGGATGCAAGCGATAAACCCAACAATACCGGCTACGGCCCCCAACAAAAACAGTGCTAAACACAACCGTTTTTGGGTATGCAACAACGTGGTGAGGGTAAGGTAACAACAAAACATAACCACCCACATTAAAACGGTAGAGATGCTGTTAAGCGGGTGGTCGGAATATACGATACCCACGGTGGAATACGCAATAAACAACAGCAACAGTTTGCCGGGCATTCCCAGGCGAATGTAAGCGCCACGACTTTTGGCATCTTGTGCAGCAAACAACAGAGATAAGGGCGCTAACACTGGTGCCGCATATTCCGGAAGTAACGGCATGACCATCAAAATCAGAAGAGAGCACCAAAAGCGAACGTTTTCTGCGGCAATATAGCGCCATTGTTTGCGCAGATACCCTGCGGCTTTTTTGAAAAACAGCGACAGATATGCCGTCAACGTGCTCACTCCTTTACAATGTATTTTTGTTCATTATACGCCATTGCGTTAAAACACGCAACGTTTGTTACAAACTTGTAAGGAAAACTTTGCATTTTTCGGTAAGTCGTGGTACACTCTAGGTAAAGTCGTGCGAATTGTTCAAGTATTTTTACTTTAGTATAGCCGTGTAAGGGGGTTGGGTATGCGCCGCGTAGGAGTAATGGTACTGTGTGTGGTGTTATTGTTTTCGGGTTGCGCGCCATCTCAACCCGTCTCGCGTTCCGGCTTTGCGCTGGACACGTTTGTCTCGGTAACGGTGTACGACGGCGGCACGGCAAACGTTCAGGAGGCGCTAGATGCGTGCTTTAACGAGATAACCCGCTTGGAAAATTTGTTCAGTGTCACGCGCGAAAACAGCGATATAGCGCGCATTAACGCGGCAGAGGGTGCGCCGATAACGGTAGCGGAGGAAACGGCACAACTGCTGAATACGGCGGTGCGGTATGGGGATTTGTCGGGTGGTGCGTTTGACGTTACCTTGCGTCCCGTAACGGCACTGTGGGATTTTACTGCCGAACAACCCACCCTGCCGGATGCGCAGAAACTGGCATCGGCGGTGAGTGCGGTGGATTATCGGCAACTGTCGGTGGACAGCACCCGCGTAACCTTGCCGCGAGGCGGGGTGGATTTAGGCGGCATTGCCAAAGGGTTCATCGCCGACCGTGTGCGAGAGGTGTTGACCGAGCACGGAGTGGTATCGGCTTTAATTGACCTTGGCGGCAACATTGTCACGTGCGGAAGCAAAGCGGGGGCGGATTGGAAAATCGGCGTAAAGGACCCGTCGGATACTACACAGTTGTGTGCTATTGTGACCGGGCGAGATATGTCGGTGGTCACTTCCGGCATTTATGAACGGGGGTTTACGCTGGATGGCGTGCGGTACCATCATTTGCTTTCTCCCTCAACCGGTATACCGGTGCAAAACGAACTGGCATCGGTAACCATTGTGTGTGAGCGTTCTGTCGATGCGGATGCACTGTCCACGGCGTGTTTTGTGTTGGGCGAAACGCGAGCGCGGGAATTGCTGGCAACGGTGGGGGCCGAGGCGCTGTTTGTGCGGCGCGACGGTACGCTGAGTGCCACGGCGGGGCTCAACTACTCGCCGGCGTAAAAAATGCGTGGCTACTCTTGCTTTTTTGAAATAACTGAGGTATAATAATATGAACGCCTATGTACCTTGGGGCATACGGACAGGCGGGTCCTGCGCGACGGCGTGCCGTGAACCATGTCAGGCGGGGAACCGAGCAGCATTAAGCGGTTTTCTGCCGTGTGCCGCAGGGGGCCTGTTTGTCCGTATGCCCAAGGGTACAGGGCGTTTTTTAAGTAATGAAAGGGGTGTTTCCGGCTTGTATCAGGTGTTGTACCGCAAATGGCGACCGCAGACTTTTTCGGAAGTTTACGGCCAACCTGCCGTTACCACGGCTCTCAAAAATGAAATGCGCACCGGTCGGCTGGCGCACGCATATTTGTTTACCGGTTCCCGCGGGACAGGGAAAACCTCCTGTGCTAAAATCTTGGCAAAGGCGGTGAACTGCTTGTCCCCGCGTGACGGTGACCCGTGCAACGAATGTGACAACTGCCGCGGCATTGACGCCGGCAGTATTTTGGACGTGGTGGAAATTGATGCCGCTTCCAACAACGGGGTGGACAGTATTCGTGAATTGCGGGAAGAAGTGAATTTTTCTCCCTCCATTGCCAAATACCGTGTGTATATCATTGATGAAGTACATATGTTGTCGGCGGGTGCGTTCAACGCCTTGCTCAAAACGCTGGAAGAACCGCCCGAACACATCATTTTTATTTTAGCAACCACTGAGGTGCACAAACTGCCTGCCACCATTTTGTCGCGGTGTCAACGGTTCGATTTCGGACGTATTCCCGCGGAGGAAATCAGTGCTCGTTTGCGCTACGTTGCAGAGCAAGAAAACTTTTCTTTGGCGGAGGACGCAGCGTTGCTGATAGCCCGCTTGGCGGATGGCGGTCTGCGGGACGCGCTCTCGCTATTGGACCAATGTTTGTCCCGTTCGCGGGATATTACCACTGCCTTGGTGGCAGAAGCCACCGGTATGGCGGGGCGGGAGCATTTGTTCCGTTTGGCAGCCGCTGTGCGCACGCAAGACAGTGCGGCGGCACTCACCATTCTCCATTCACTGTACGAGGGCTCCAAGGATATGGAACGGTTGTGCGTGGAATTGATTGATTTTTACCGCAACGTTATGATTTTGAAGAGCGTTGGCAATCCCGACACGCTCATTGTTATTTCTCCCGAAGAGTTGGCGGATTTGCGGCGGGAGTCGGAAGCGTTACCGCTGGAGAGCATTTTGCATATTATGGACGTGTTGCAACGCACGTTGGACCGTTTGAAAAGCGGCGTGGCGCGTCGCGTGGAAATGGAAACGATGTTACTCCGTTTGTGTGACCCGCGGTTAGACACCACACCGGAAAGTTTGTTACGTCGTATTGAAGCGTTGGAAACGCGTCCGTTACCCACCGTTGCGTCGACATCTGCAGCGGCACCTGTAGCGGCATCTGTAGAAGCACCTGCAGCGGTGCCTGCAACGTCGGAGGTAACCGTACCGGCGGAGGAACCATCCGCTCCTGCAACGCGGCCGGATGCGAGTACCGGTAATCCGGTTCCGTTTCCCGAATGGGTGGAAGTGTTGGCATACATTGCCAAACAAAGCCAACCGTTGTACGGCGTGCTTAATGATTCGACTGCGATGATAGACGGCGAACAGTTGATTATTCTCACTAACAACGATTTGTTTGGTTCGTTGGTACGTTCCGAAGGCAACAAAGCGGTGTTACTGGGGGCAGTACAAGCCGTGCTCGGCAAACCGATGCGCATTAAGCGCGGTCGTCTGGCCAATACAGAAACAAAAAATGAACCGACCGACCCGTTGTCGGCGTTCTTGAAACGCAGTGCGGAAGCGGGCGTTACCATTGAGGAGAAGGGTTGAGGATTATGAAAGCAAGATTACCGCAAGGTTACGGTGGCGGCAGTAACAATATGCAGGCCATGCTCCGTCAAGCACAAAAAATGCAAGAGGATATGGCAACGGCGCAAGCGGCATTGGAGGAAAAAGAATATTCTGCTACGGCGGGCGGCGGTATGGTAACCGCCACGGTAGACGGCAAGCATTTGCTGCGTTCGTTGTCGCTCAACCCCGAAGTGGTAGACCCGGATGACACCGAAATGCTGGCGGATATGATTACGGCGGCAGTGAACGAAGCCGTGCGTGCCGCGCAAGCGGATTCGGAAGAAACACTGGGTAAAATCACCGGCGGCATGAACTTGCCGTTTTAACCAAATGCGTAAGGTGGGATTGTGGGCGCTGACGTTGTCGGTCGCCGGCGTGATTTTTTGGTTCTCCGCGCAATCGGCGGCAGAATCTTCGGCTGTCAGCAATGCCGTTACCGGCGGCGTGTTTGGCTGGTTGTTTGACCTGCTTCGATTAACAGAAGGCCAGCGAGAAACGGCACACGAACTCATCCGCAGCGGTGCGCACGTTCTTTTATTTGCGTTACTTGGTTTTTCAACGTCTTTGCTCACCCGCAGTTATCGACTGCGGCGTTGGGTGGCGGTAACGGTGGGTTCGTGCGCGGCTTACGCCGTGTTGGATGAATGCCATCAACTGTGGCGTGCCGCCGGTAGGGCGTTTGAATGGATGGACATTCTTAAGGACGTTAGCGGCGTGTTGTTGGGTGTGGGTGTCGTGGCACTGTTGTGCCGCTTAGCAGTTCGGAAACAGCAGGGCATCGACAGGGCTTAACGTCTTAATTGTCCCAAGGAAGGAATGGAAGTATGGCGTATCGTGTGGCGGCGTTGGATAAATTGATAGAGCAATGGGAACGCTTACCCGGCATTGGTCACAAAACGGCAGTGCGGTTGGCGTTTTCTGTGCTTTCTATGCCGGCGGAGGAGGCGCGCCGCTTTGTTGACGCCATTACGGATGCACGCACCTCCATTCACGAGTGTGAAATTTGTTGCAACTTAACCGACGGCGAGCAATGCACGGTGTGTGCCGCTGCCAACCGCGACGAAAGCGTGATTTGTGTGGTGGAAGAACCGCAGGATGTACTGGCATTTGAACGTACGCGGGAATATCAGGGCGTTTATCACGTGTTGCACGGTACTATTTCACCAATGGACGGTGTGGGGCCGGAACAGTTGCGCATTAAACAGTTGCTTACCCGTGTAGCAAATACCGACGTTACCGAAGTGATTATGGCCACCAACCCGACGGTAGAGGGCGAGGCAACGGCAATGTATTTGTCGCGGTTGCTTAAACCGTTTGAAGTGAAAGTTACCCGCTTAGCTTACGGTATTCCTGTGGGCGGCGATTTGGAATATGCCGACGAGGTTACTTTGCGCCGCTCGTTGGAAGGGCGCAGCGAATTATAATGGGGAGGAATTGTCGTGGCGGGCGAGCGTGTATCCACCAAAACGATTGCGGAAAACCGAAAGGCCTTTCACGACTATTTCGTGGAAGAATCTATGGAAGCGGGCATTGAACTGTGCGGCACCGAGGTAAAATCCTTGCGACGCGGCGCGGTGAATTTGAAAGATGCGTGGTGCGCCGTGGGAAACGGGGAGTTATTTGTTAAAGGGATGCACATTAGCCCCTATGAACAAGGCAATATCTTCAATCGCGAACCAACCCGTCCGCGTCGGTTGCTTATGCACCGCCGTGAGATTTTTCGGTTATATGGGTTGCTCAAACAACAACAGGGAATGACGCTCATTCCGCTGTCGTTGTATTTTAAGGGTTCTCGCGTCAAGGTGCAGTTGGGTTTGTGTCGTGGTAAAAAGTTGTACGACAAGCGGGAAGATGCCGCACGGCGAGATATGCGCCGAGAGGCAGAACGCGCGTTGCGCAATCGGGAGTATTAAAAAAGGGGGCAGTTGAATGAGTATGTTATCCGTGGTTATTCCCTCGTATAACGAAGAAAAGAATATTGCCCTGGCGGCCGCGCGTTTGGCAGAAGTGTTAGAGGGCGCGGGTATTGCGTATGAATTGATTTTTGTGGATGACGGTTCGCGCGACCGTACTTATGACCGCATTTGCGAGGAAGCACGTTGCAATGCGGCAGTGCGGGGCATTTCGTTTAGCCGTAACTTTGGGAAGGAAGCCGCCATTTTTGCGGGCTTAAGCGAAGCACGCGGGGATGCGTGTGTGGTAACGGATTGCGATATGCAGTTCCCGCCGGAGGTAATTCCGCAGATGGTTTCCTTGTGGCGGCAGGGCTACGAGGTGGTGGAAGGCAAAAAATCCGACCGTGGTAACGAACACGCGGCGCACGGTGTGTGTGCACGATTGTTCTACCGCCTTATCGGGCGCGCCGTGGGGATGGATATGCAATCCTCGTCGGATTTCAAATTGCTTGACCGCAAAGTGGTGGACGTGCTCAACTCTTTGCAAGAGAAAGATACGTTTTTTCGCGCGTTGTCGTTTTGGGCGGGTTTTCGCACTGCCACGGTGGAATTTACGGTGGCGGCGCGGGCGAATGGTGAGTCCAAGTGGTCGTTTGGCGGGCTTCTGAAATACGCCGTTAACAATTTAACGTCCTTTACCACGGCGCCACTGCGCTTTGTAACGTTTTTGGGGATTTGCTTGCTGGTGTGTATGCTGGTGCTCGGTGTCCAGACACTGGTGCGGTTCTTTTTGGGCAACGCCGTGGAGGGCTTTACCACCGTTATTTTGCTGCTGTTGCTTATCGGCGGTTCCATTATGGTGAGTTTGGGTATTATAGGCCATTACATTGCCCGTATTTATGACGAGGTAAAAAACCGTCCGCGGTTTATTATTGCGCGCCGAACAGAGGAGGAAACCGACTGTGCTGTTAACTCTTGATTTGGGAAACACCAACCTTACCGCCGGCGTGTTCGACGGCGAGGATTTGGTGTGTGAGTGTCGTTTGGCAACCGACCGTGCGCGCACGGAGGAACAATACGCGGTGGAATTGTTGTTGGTGTTGCAGTTGCATCACATTTCTCCGGATGCCATTGACGGTGCCATTTTAAGTTCCGTTGTTCCGGGGTTGGACGCCGTGTTGTGCGCCGCCGTACAGCGGGCAACGGGCGTACAACCGCTCACGGTGGGGCCGGGCATTAAAACGGGTATTAATATTCGTATTGATAATCCCGCCCAGTTGGGCGCGGATTTGCTGGTTGGCGCGGTGGCTGCCGTACACAAATACGGTGCACCTTGCATTGTGTGGGACCTCGGCACGGCAACGACCGTTTCGGCAATTGACGAAAACGGCGCCTTCCGCGGCGGTGCCATTATGCCCGGTGTCGCAACCTCGCTGGATTCGCTTATTAGCCACGCCTCACTGTTACCGCGTGTTCATCTGGAAGCCCCCAAGCACGCTATTGGCACCAATACCGGTGATTCGTTGCGTTCCGGTTCGGTGCTGGGCACAGCGGCTATGATGGAGGGTATGATTGACCGTATTGAGCAGGAACTCGGCACCCCCGCCACGGTAATCGTTACCGGCGGGCTTGGTCGAGAAATTGCCGCGGCTTGCCGCCGTAAGACGGTGTACGACAACCATCTGTTGCTGGATGGTCTGCGTCTTATTTATCAAAAAAACCGCCCCTGACGGTTTTTGAAAAATGCGCTGCATCTCGCAAGAGAGCAACAGCAAGGAGTGTTTGAATATGGTAGCAAAAAAAACGGTTCGTTTGGCACAGTTGTCCATTTTGGCGGCTTTGATTGTGGTACTGCAACTTATGAGTTACGGCATCAAAATCGGCACGTTCAATTTGTCGTTGGTGCTGATTCCGTTGGTAATCGGCGGCGTACTGTTCGGGGTACGTTCCGGCGCTCTGTTGGGCGCGGTATTTTCCGTTATCGTTATTATCGGATGCATTTCCGGTATGGACGTGGGCGGTAACGTTCTCTGGAACGTTAATCCTTGGCTAACGGGGTTGGTCTGCTTGGTAAAAGGGGTTGCCGCGGGCGCGGCAGGCGGCGCCATAGCCGCCGCGTTTCGCCGTTTCGGCAAACCGGTGGCGGGTGTCATTGTTGCCGCCGTGGCAGTACCGGTAGTTAACACCGGC
Organism: Acutalibacteraceae bacterium; assembly: GCA_045651085.1. Taxonomy (GTDB): domain Bacteria; phylum Bacillota; class Clostridia; order Oscillospirales; family Acutalibacteraceae; genus RGIG3009. Next base: position 3,066 of record JAZRRV010000077.1, on the reverse strand, counting down.
TTGTTCACCTTGGCTATGTGGTTTTTGTTCCGCGAAACCTTGGTTGCGTGGGCAGCAGGGCAGGATGTGGTGTATTACATCTTCTTCGGCCTTATCGGTGTCAATTTCTTACTGGAATTTGGGCTGAACGTGGTGTTGGCTCCGGTAACGGAACGCATTATTGCCGCGGTACGCCGTGTAGCAGACTAACAAAACGGTGGGGGACAGCAGGGAGTTCTCGTATCATAAAAAATCAACGGCTTGGGAGTATCCCAAGCCGTTTGTGTTTATTTGAGCATACATTCCTCAGTATACGGTGCCATGGTAAGACGTATAAAATACCCGCGGTCGTGGTCGCATACGGGGCACTTCTCCGGCACCGCTTTGCCGGTGAATATGTGCCCGCAGTTTAAGCACATCCACCGACACTCGGCCTCGGCAACAAACAGCTGGTTTTTCTCCAGCAGTTCCGCCAATGCCAAAAAGCGGTCACCGTGCGTTTTTTCAATGGCGGCAATTTGGTTAAATGCGGCGGCAATCTTCGGGAATCCCTCTTGCGCGGCCATATCGCCAAACGATTTATACGCCGTATGGTATTCTTCGTATTCGTTGTGATGCGCCCGCCGCAACAGTTCCGTAATTGAGGGGCTGATATCCACCGGATACCCTCCGTCAACCGTAATGGTTTCGCCGGTCATTTCTGCGAGATGGTTATAAAAAATTTCGGCGTGCTCCTTTTCTTGGTCGGCAGTAAAGCGAAACACCGCTTCCACCACGTACAGGTTTTGCTTGCGTGCTTCCTGGGCGGCAAACGTGTATCGGTTACGCGCTTGGCTTTCACCCGCAAATGCTCGCATTAGGTTGTCCTTGGTCGTACTGTTCTTAAATTCAACAGACATACTATCGCCTCCTTGCCGATAGTGTGGGCAAGTGGAGGAAAATCTATGCAATACTTGCGTTAAAAGTTGCATTGGCAGCGCCGTGCTAATCCCAACCTTGACAAAATGACAAATAGGGGATATAATAAGAACAAATGTTCTTTGGTGGTGAGCGAGTGGACCGGTGTATTTTACATTGCGATTGTAACAGTTTTTACGCTTCGGTAGAATGTGTGTACCGTCCGGAATTGTGGACGGTACCCATGGCCGTGTGCGGCGACCCGGCAAACCGTCACGGCATTGTGTTAGCCAAAAACGAACTCGCTAAAAAGCACGGCATTGTCACCGCTGAAACTGTATGGCAGGCAAAGCGCAAGTGTCCGGAATTGGTGCTGGTTGCTCCACACTTTGACCGGTACGATGATTTTTATCGGCGCATTAACGCGTTGTATTGTGAGTATACCGACCGTGTGGAGCCGTTTAGCATTGACGAATCGTGGCTGGATGTTACCGGCAGTCGGTTGTTGTTTGCCGACGGTAAAACCATTGCCGACACCCTACGCCGCCGCGTGAGGGAAGAACTGGGCATCACCATTTCGGTGGGGGTGTCGTTTAACAAAACCTTTGCCAAACTCGGCAGCGATTATCGCAAACCGGACGCCACCACCGTCCTCTCGCGGGAGACATATCGGGAGTTGCTGTATCCGTTGCCCGTTTCCCGTTTTTTGTTTGTTGGCGCATCCTCAGCGAATACACTGCAGGGCATGGGTATTCGCACCATTGGTGACTTGGCAACCGCCGACCGCGCTTGCGTAGCGGCGGCGTTAGGGAAACCCGGCGGTCAACTGCACGACTACGCTAACGGGTTAGATACCACGCCGGTTCGTTTGTTTACCGACCGCCCCGATGCCAAATCCGTAGGCAACGGAATGACGTTTCGCAACGATTTGGTTACCGAGGAAGAATTACGGCGCGGATTGTTGTATTTAACCGAGCCCGTGGCGGCGCGCCTGCGCGGTGCAGGGCAACGGTGCAACGCGGTGCAGTTGACAATTAAGTATCCCTCGCTCAAAACCGTATCGCGCCAGTGCACGCTGGCGCACCCTACGGCACTGGTGTCGGAACTGTATGCCGCCGCCTGTGAACTGTTGAAGGAATGTCGACAACCCGGAATGCCCGTGCGCAGTTTAACCGTAACGGCGTGCCGATTGGAAAAAGAGAGCGAAAGTGAGCAAATGTGCTTGTTTGACACCGATAATACGGTAGAGCGACATCGTCAGGAAACGTTGGAAACGGTAGTGGATACCCTGCGTGGACGCTTTGGGGATGACTCGGTACGCCGGTGTGCCGTTCTGGACGGCGCACCGTATACCGATACTTCGTCAAAGGAGGAACCGGGTTCGGCGAAAAAGTAATGAGAAAGCGCGGTTTTTGCAAAAAATCTGTTGACAAACACGGGAACAGACGATATAATAGGTAGCGTCGTTAATGTCCGGCACATCGTCGGTACGGCGCGATGTGGCCCGGTAGTTCAGCTGGTTAGAACGCTAGCCTGTCACGCTAGAGGTCGACGGTTCGAGCCCGTTCCGGGTCGCCATCTGCTGCTATAGCTCAGTCGGTAGAGCGCATCCTTGGTAAGGATGAGGTCACCAGTTCAAATCTGGTTAGCAGCTCCACAAATCTTGTCCGACTAAGGAACAGGACACGAAAACCCTTGATTTTCAAGGGTTTTTTGTGTTTTTAAGGGCGATTTGAATGAATCTGCTTTGAGGGTAATATTTTACCTCTCTTTTCGGTTTAACTTGAATTGAACCCTGAACTTATGCCGAAAAAAATTTAAGAAGCATAAAAAGACCGAGATTTTCTTTACAAAAAATGTTTTGTAACGGGGATCCGGTCTTTTTCCTTGCCGGAATGCCCGGAAAGGAGCTAAAAATGGAAAAAAAGATTAATAGAGGCGTCATCAGAACAGGAGAAACAGATATAAAGGTACATTTAATCGATAGTTTCCCCAATCATCCGTACCACGTCTTTGATGATGAGGATATGACAGAACTAGCCGCCAGCATTGAAGCTAACGGCCTGCTTAATCCCATAATTGTGCGCAGCAAAGCTGATGGTCGGTATGAATTGATTTCCGGCCATCGCAGAAAAAGGGCTTATGAAATTTTAAAAATAAATAAAATACGTGCTATTATCGTTGATGTTA
>JAZRRV010000076.1:0-7401 GCA_045651085.1 Acutalibacteraceae bacterium | reverse complement strand
GCCTCCGACTTTCCCACTTCCTCAAACCGCCGCTCGCCGGTACATTTGATGTTGCGCAAATGCACAAAGTGAATACGGTCGGCAAAACTGTCCGCCATATCCACCAAATCGTTGGCGGGGTTGGCACCGAGCGAACCGGTGCACAAGGTGAGCCCGTTGTTGGTTTCCGGCACTAAGTCAAAAAACCGCTGCAAATTCGCTTTATTGGTAATAATGCGCGGCAGACCGAACATACCCCAAGGCGGGTCGTCCGGATGAATCGCCATATTCACGCCCGCCTCTTTGGCAACCGGAATGACGGCTTTCAAAAACGTCTCTAAATTTTTCCACAACTGCTCCTCGCCCAACGCGGCATACGCGTTCAGCAACCCGTGCAACTGCTCTTTGGTATAGCTGGAATCCCACCCTGGCAACGACAAATCGCCCTTGAGCGGGTCCATAGCCAACACCGTGGCTTCGTCATACGCCAACGCATTGGCGCCATCCACTTGCGCGTGCTCCAATTCGCTGCGTAACCAGTCAAACACCGGCATAAAGTTGTAGCAAATGCACTTTACGCCCGCTTCGCCCAATCGGCGCACGTTTTCGCAATAGTTTTCAATCAGCCGCGGTGCGTTCTCGTTACCGAGTTTAATATCCTCGTGCACCGGCACGCTCTCCACCACTTCAAACGCAAGCCCGTTGTCGTTGGCTTTCTTTTTCATTGCCGCAATACTCTCGCGGCTCCACACCTCACCCACCGGTGTGTCGTAAATGGCAGAGACAATCCCCGTCATTTGCGGAATTTGGCGAATATGGGATAGGGTGACCGGATCGTCATCCCCGTACCAGCGAAATGTCAGTTTCATACCGTTCCTCCTATTAATTGTTGAATATTTTCACAGCATACGCGGCGTGCCACCGTTTCTGCCATTGTCGGGTCAAATTCTCCGCTTTCGCACCAATCGCCCAAGCGGTTGCACAAAATGCGGCGGAAATAATCGTGCCGCGCATACGACAAGAAACTACGGCTATCCGTTAACATGCCCAAGAACGAACCCAAATGTCCCAAGTCGGCAATCACCTGAATTTGACGGTCAATGCCGCGCTTGTGGTCGCAGAACCACCACGCCGTACCGCACCGAACCCCGCGGAAGCTGCCGGCAATGGTTGCGAGTTGGTCTGCCATGCCGGGATGCAACGTATACAAAATGGTTTGCGGCAAACCGCCGTCCTGCTCAATGGCGTCCAGCATACGGATAATATCCGTACCGCTCAGCGGGTCGCCCACGCAGTCGCCGCCGCAGTCGGGGCCAAGCGCTTCAAACAAGTGGGTGCTGGCGTTGCGGTATACCGCCAAATGCCACTGCATCACTAACCCGCGGCGACGGTATTCGGCGCCAAGGAAACGATACATATTACCCAAAAAGCCGCGGTACGCTTCGTCGCTCACCTCATCTCCCGCCAAAGCGGCACGGTAGGTGGTGTCCGCCTCCTCATCCGTCGCAATGTGCGAGGGGAATTCCGGAATGCCCACGTCGGTAAACTTACACCCGTTTTCGCAAAAATGGTCCAATCGTTGCAACAACGCTTGTTTTAACGTTGCCAACGAGGTCACTTGCACGCCGCTGGCGGCGGACAGTTTTTCCGCGTATGCCGCATAGCCGGCACGACGAATGAGCAACACGTTATCCGTACGGAACGACGGCGCCACCGTAGTAGAAAAAGAGGCATCCTCCCGAATACGGCGATGGTGTTCCAGCGTATCAATCACATCGTCCGTGGTAGCCAAATAGGTTACACCCGCTTTTTTAATCATACGGCGGGGAGACAACCCCTCGCGGCGAATCACCTCGTTAGCGCGTTCCCAAACGGAATCCGCATTGTCCGCAGTCAGGTACTCGTCAATGCCAAAATACAACGACAATTCCATATGCGCCCAGTGATACAGCGGACTTCCCGCCGCCGTGGACAACGCCGCCGCAAAGTGGCGGAATTTCTCTTTATACGGTGCATCCCCCGTGATATACTGCTCCTCCACACCGGCGGCACGCATTAACCGCCATTTGTAGTGGTCGCCACTCAACCACAATTCCCCAATTGAAGTAAACGGAGCGTCTTCTTCAATTTCTTTGGGGGACAAATGGCAGTGATAGTCAACAATCGGCAGCGCCGCAACCTTGGCGTAAAGCGCTTCTGCTGTTGAATTGTGCAACAAATAGTTGGATTTCATTGTCCACTCCTCCTTTAATTTCCATTGTAATGCGTTTTTTCGCTCATTACCATTGCAAATATTGCCATTTATATTGCATTTTCGCTCTTTCCCCGTGCGCGCAAGCCGCGAAAAAAAGCACGCAATACCTCGGCACAGTCTTTTTCCAACACGCCTTGCTCTACCAGGGGGCGGTGATTGTACGGCAAAGCGAACAAGTCCGTTAACGACCCGCAGGAACCGGCTTTCGGGTCGGGGGCGCCGTATACCACGCGGTCCACCCGCGCATTGATAATGGCCCCCGCGCACATCGGACACGGTTCCAGTGTGACGTAGAGCGTGCAACCGGACAGCCGCCAGCCGCCCAGCGCGGTGCAAGCGCCGTCAATCGCCTCAATCTCCGCGTGCGCCAGTGCGTGGCGACCCGCTTCGCGTCGGTTACGACCGGTGGCAACCACCACACCGTCCTTTACCATTACCGCGCCCACCGGTACTTCGCCCTCGGCCGCGGCTTCTTCCGCCAACACCAACGCCTGCCGCATAAATTGCTCGTCTGTCAACCCATCGACGTTGCCGCTATCAACAACAGCCATAGTCCCACTCCTATCCCCATTGCGGGAGCAGTCAACACCCCTGCAGTGCGTTGTGCCACCGAGAGCGACGACCATCCGTTACTCATCGGTCGCAGCAAATCCGTATGGCCACGGCGCCACAAAAATGCCGCACACCACGCACACATTCCCGCCACGCTTAGTGCCAAGAATACCAACGTGGTGGCCACGTTGCCGTCCCAACCGCTGCTCTCAACGTAACTTAACAGTACCGACATGGCGTTGTTGGCAAAATGCAACACCATGGCGGGTAACAAACTGTCCGTCTGCACAACCAACCAGCCCAGTACCAACCCCAATATCAGGGCAAACGGCAACTGCAACACGTTGCCGTGAATCAATCCAAACACTGCCGCCGCTACCCACACGGCCACCTTATCGCCGTGCGGGCGCAACGCGTTCAACACGTAACCACGAAACGCCACTTCCTCAAACACCGCCGGCAACAGCGCTGTGCCCGCAAGGTTCAGTAACAAACTGGTGGTAGTGCCCTCGGTGTGGTCGGGAATAAACGGTTTGGGTACACCCCACTCCATTAACATTTGCATAAGGATACTTGCCGCAAAATTCGCAAGTACCGCCAACATCATGCCGCCAAACAGTGACAACGCCAGCACCCGTGCTCCCACACGCCGCCGTGCAACCGGCAAAGCGCGCCGCCGCGCTAATTTTGCCGTTAGGAACACCGGAAAAATGAAGTAAAGGGCATATAATCCCATGTTCAGCAACACCTGTGCCGTGTTACCAAGCGAGCTTTCGGAAATGCCGAACTGTTCCAACACGACGTATGCTATGGATACCACCAACTGTGCCGCCAGCAACGAAAGCAGGATATACCCCACAAAATTGGCATCGTACCGCACGCATCGCTTCGCGGCACGCTCCGGCGTTTCGTATACTGACCAGGGTGTTTGCATAGGGAGTCACCGTCCTTTTTTCCTCCTTATTTTACCACACTTGTTGCGTTCCTGCAAGAAAAACAGAAAATGCTTGCGAAAATATGACACACGGAGTATAATAGAGCCATATTTCCAAGAAAGGACGGATATTCCTGTGGCAAAAATTCAAATGAAGACCCCGCTCGTCGAAATGGACGGCGATGAAATGACCCGTATTCTCTGGAAAGAGATTAAAGAGCGCTTGTTGCTCCCCTTTGTGGATTTGAAGTGTGAGTATTATGACCTTGGCCTGCCGTATCGTGACGAAACCAACGACCAAGTAACGGTCGATGCCGCCAACGCCATTAAAAAGTACGGTGTCGGCGTTAAGTGCGCCACCATCACCCCCAACGCCCAGCGTGTGGAGGAATATCATCTGAAAGAGATGTGGAAAAGCCCCAACGGCACCTTGCGCGCCGCGCTGGACGGCACGGTGTTCCGCGCTCCCATTGTGGTCAAGGGTATCACGCCCAGCGTATCCACGTGGGAACAACCCATTACCCTCGCCCGTCACGCGTATGGTGACGTATATAAAAACAGTGAATTGTACGTAGACGGTGCCGCCACGGCGGAATTGCTGGTCACCTACCCGGACGGCCGCGTGGACCGCAAAGTCATTCACGAATTTAAGGACGGCGGCATCATTCAAGGTGTGCACAACACCGATGCCTCCATCCGCAGTTTCGCCCACGCGTGCTTTAAGTACGCGCTGGACCAAAAACAGGATTTGTGGTTCTCCACTAAGGACACCATCTCCAAAGTCTACGACCATCGGTTCAAAGATATTTTTGCCGAGATTTATGCGGCGGACTATGCCGCGGCGTTTGAAGCAGCGGGCATTGAATTTTTCTACACCCTCATTGACGATGCGGTGGCCCGCGTTATCCGCTCCAAGGGCGGGTTCATTTGGGCGTGCAAGAACTACGATGGCGACGTCATGAGCGATATGGTCGCCACCGCGTTCGGCTCTCTCGCGATGATGACCAGCGTGCTCGTCTCGCCCGACGGCTTGTATGAATACGAAGCCGCCCACGGTACGGTCACCCGCCACTATTACAAGCACCTCAAGGGCGAGCCCACGTCCACCAACTCGGTGGCCACCATTTTTGCGTGGTCGGGCGCGTTGCGCAAGCGCGGCGAGTTGGGCGAGCTTCCGGAACTCATCGCTTTTGCAGACCGTTTGGAAGCCGCCACGCTGCGCACCATTGAGGAAGGCGTAATGACCGGCGACCTGTACCTGCTTTCCACGTTGGAAAACAAACGCCGCGTCGGTTCGTTGGAATTTTTGGACGAAATCGCTGCTCGTTTGGCTTGACATACCGATTTTTCTGTGTTATACTAACCGCAATCGAACAAGGGGTGCTGATTTTCGGCTGAGAGAAAGCATAGCTTTCAACCCTCGAACCTGACCCGGATAATGCCGGCGGAGGAATGTGTCAAACGTATGCGCTCGTTTCAGCGGGATTGAGCTCGTCCTACTGCACAAGCGTATAGGTCGTGTCTGTTTTGGGCACCCTCCCTCCGGAGGGTGCCCTTTTTGTTCGTAGAAAGGAAGTTGATATACTATGTCTGTTTCTGTCAATCGCAACGCCTATCGGTTAACCGAAAGTTCCATTATGCTGGCCTTTGCCGCGGTACTGAGTGTCCTAAAAATTGTGGATATGCCGTATGGCGGCAGTGTTACGGCATGCAGTATGTTGCCGCTGCTCATTATCGCCTACCGGTACGGCACACGCTGGGGCACGCTCACCGCGGCCACCTACGCTCTCATTCAACTGTTGTTAGGGTTGGATAACTTGTCTTACGCTACTTCGTTTGGTGCTGCCGTAGCCATTATCGTGTGCGACTACCTGCTGGCGTTTGTAGTGCTGGGTTTGGGCGGCTTGTTCCGCCGAAACGGTTGGTCACAGGGCGTTTCGCTCACCGGTGCCGCAGTAGTAACCGGTCTGCTCCGTTACTTGTGCCACGTCATTGCGGGTTGCACCGTGTGGGCGGGATTATCGGTTCCCACTGCCGAAGCCGCGCTGTACTCTTTCTCCTACAACGCCACTTATATGTTGCCGGAACTGGTCATTTTGGCGTTAGGCGCCATCTATATGTCGCGCTTTTTGTCGTTTGACGGCACGGCCATCACCCGCGCCGCTGCGCGCCGCAACGCCCCGCCGGTCGTGTTGGCACTGACTATTATTTCCAAAACCGTGTTGTTCGCCGCGCTGGTATGGGTCGTGGTATTGCTCGCTCCGTCCATTCAATCCGTTTCGGACGGCACGCTGTTCTTAGCGGGCCTGGCCGCCGCGCCGTGGGGCACCGTGGGCATTGTCATTGCCTCCGGCCTCGGCATCTTTGCGGTGTTGGAAGGTATCGCCGCGGTCATCTCCCGTCGTAAAATGCACTGATTTTCAGTTGCAAAAAAGGGTTCGGACGCATTGTCCGAACCCTTTTTCTTTTATTGCTTATTTTAGCTGGCTGTCGGCAGATAGAGCGTGTACCGCCCGGGTGCCAAGGAAGAAACCTCGCATTTGATGGTGATCGCGTTTGTAGGTGTCGGCACCTCCTCGGATGTGGCGATACCGTCGGCCACCGTTTTACCCGTGCTATCTTTGAGCTCCCATGGGAGTTGCGCATAGTTAACAGCCATGTCGTCGTTGTAGCACACTCTTCCTTTGTTCAATATCATTATCAAGTTACCGGTTTGTGCGCCGGTTTTGGTATAGGTGTACTCCGCACTTTCGAAATTAAGACCGACAAAAGACCTATCTTTACCCACTATAGTTACGTTAATCCTGTCAATTTGCTTAAAATCGGGGAATTCAACCACCACGTCGGAAACTTCCACGGTGCACTTAGCAACCTTACCGTTAACGCTGGTAGCCGTAATGGTTGCCGTACCGGCAGAAACCGCCGTCACTTCACCCGTGGCACTAACCGTGGCTACCGCCGTGTTAGAGGATGCCCATGTCAGCGTTTTATCGGTAGCGTTTGCCGGGCCGACTTTCGCCGTTAACGTTTCCTTATCGCCGGATACCATTGTGAGTTTATCCTTGTTTAGTTTCACACTGCTCACGGCAATGTTTTGCACATAACCGGGGTTGTTCTCCCCGCAACGCGAACAGGTTTTCCCAACGTAGTTGTGGCCCAACGCCTCACCAATGGTAGCACCGCAATCCTTACACCGTGCCGCGGCAGTGCAACTGGCCGCCTGCTTGTTGGCGTGAGTGCAAACAGCGTTGTCCGTTTTGTTAGTAGTCGGTGCCGTAGTTGTCACCTGTTGGGGAGCGGTAGTGGTCGTATCCTCTGCCGCATCCGTTGTGGTGGTTGCATTTTCAGTGGTTGTCGTAGTCGCGTTCGCCGTCGTCGTAGTCGTAGTCGTGGTATCTTTCGGCGCATCCCCGCACGCACTAAAACTCAACAACATGGCACATACGAGCAATAAAGCCATCGTCCGTTTCATTGTTTGTTCCTCCTTTTGATTCAAAGAACCTTGTTATAGGGTATCACAATTTCCCGTGTCTGTCAATCGGTTTTCCCGACTTCCTGAAATTCCCGCACACGCCGTCGACAAAGCGGTGTAAACCAAAACCACCAATCAACAAAAGCAAAAGCACCCAAGCTGTCTGGTTGAGTGCTTTTCATTGTGTTGGCGTCTACCTATCTTCCCGGG
>JAZRRV010000075.1:0-1036 GCA_045651085.1 Acutalibacteraceae bacterium | reverse complement strand
AATAGTTGGTCTCGCGGTTAATTTTCAGCGCGATGTTGTGCGCTTCGGCGTACTCAATCTCCTCCTCGCGGGATTTAATATCCCACTCACGCCACGGGGCAATGATGGGCATACTGGGTGCAAAATGTTTGACCGCCAGTTCAAACCGCACTTGGTCGTTACCTTTACCGGTGCAACCGTGGCAAATGGCGTCCGCCTTTTCTTTAATAGCAATTTCCACCAACCCTTTGGCAATACAGGGGCGGGCGTGGCTGGTACCCAGCAGATATTCCTCGTACACTGCGCCGGCTTTTACGCAGGGGATAATGTAGTCGTCCACATACTCATCCGTCAAATCCAGCACGTACAGTTTGGAAGCGCCGGTTTTGAGCGCCTTTTCCTCCAAACCCTCCAGTTCGTCCGCTTGGCCGACGTTGCCGGAAACCGCAATGACCTCGCAGTTGTTGTAGTTTTCCTTAAGCCACGGAATGATAATGGACGTGTCCAAACCACCCGAGTACGCAAGCACTACTTTTTTAATGTTTTTCTTATCCACGGTTATGTAACCTCCCAGAATAAATATTCACAATATGCATACAGTATACACTATATTAAAGAAAATGTCAAGTAAAAATTCATAAATATGCAAGAAAATTGCCATTTCTGTCATTGTGTACAACCTGCTGCGGCTATGGTGACAGAGAACTGGACAAAATGTCAAGCCGTTTGGTGGAAAAGGCGGTTGTCGCGGGTGGAAAACTGTGGTACAATGGGGTGAATGGAAGGGGAGACGAATATGTATACACAACGTGTCACCTTATGTAATTTGAATTCGCAGTACATACACTCGTCGCTTTCGCCGTGGTGTTTGCTGGCGGGGGTGCGTGCGTATGCGCACGACTGTGCCGAGGCGGTGGTGTGCGAAGGTACGGTGAACGAGAGTGAGGACACTTTGCTTGCCCGCCTACGTGAAACGGCGGCGGACGTGTGGTGTTTTTGTTGTTATATTTGGAACGTTACTACCGTGTTGCGCTTGGCGCAGCGGTTAAAAGAGGAA
>JAZRRV010000074.1:0-2117 GCA_045651085.1 Acutalibacteraceae bacterium | reverse complement strand
TGGCGCTTGTTGTGTTTTGTATAATTTACTCGGTCATAAACAACACGCCGAGCGTGTTGGGGCCGCAGTGGGACGAGATGGTGCACCCCGCGCGGGTGATGAAAATTTCATCAAATTTACCGCAACGTTCCACCGCCGCTTTAACCAGCGCAATGCGTTCTTCGGATATGCCGGAGTGGGTAATGAACATGCGGCTTTTGCGAACGTCGGCACGATCTTTTAACTGGTCGTACACGTATTGTTCCAACGCTTTGTCCAGCGAACCGCGGTATTTTTTGCCCACACCCATTTTGCCGCAGGTGTTGTCCACCTCGATGCAGGGCTTAAGTTGCAACAGGTTAGCACCCATCATAGCCAGTGCGGAACAACGGCCGCCTTTGTGCAAGAACTCCAACGTATCCAACACAAAACTGGCGTGTACTTTGCCGGTAAGCGCCTGTACCTCCTGCGCGACCTGTGCGGCCGGCATACCGGCGGCAATGCGGTCTGCCGCTTCCAGCACCAGCAGACCCATACCGGTGGACAGATTACAACTGTCTACCACGTACAAGCCGGGCAGTTCTTCCGCCGCCATACGGCAGTTGCTGTGCGATACAGACAGCGCCGAACCCAGACTCAGATACACAACCTCGTACCCATCGTCCAAAAACGGTTTGCAAAAATCAATATACTCGGCCGTGTTAATAGCCGATGTTTTGGGGAGAATATTTTGTTCGCGATAAATGCGATAAATGTCATCCGGAACCAAATCCACACCGTCGGTGTACGTGTTCTCACCCAGTGTGACATGGAGCGGTAATGTGTGTACCTGATACCGCTCACACAGTTCGGGTCCCAAATCGCACGTGCTGTCGGCGCATAAAATTACCTTCTTGCTCAAAAAATCACCCTCCGTTCTTTCAAAACAACGTTTATAGTATACCACAAATCCTCACACAATTCAAGAGGTTTCGCGCTTATTTGACGGTAGCCGTTTTTATTCATTTCAAGTTTTTTTGATTTTATTATACATACAATAACGCATTTTACAAGAATTAGAGGACGATTGATTGACAATCGCCCTCTCTCCGCGGCTAATCTTCACTTTTTGAAATTCGCTTCAAAAGAAAAGGTATTATCGCTATAACTTATTTATGTAGATTACCAATTCAACCCGTGCTTATTACCGTCAAAATCCATGTAATAATAGTACCATCCTTCTTGAAGCATTTCCGTTGCATAAAAATCATGACGTTTTTCAGAACGCCAATAAAAGCATCCTTCACAGGGAGCGGGTAAGAGTTCGCTGCCAAAAACATTTATTGGTTTATTCTCTGTTGTGTAGTAGAGCCCCCAGTATTGTCCCCCGGTCATTAACAAGCCCTGAGCTTGCACCAAAAAATCAATTGTTACATTTACACCATTGGCTTCATAATTAATGGTATCCACTCCCTTTATCACAACAGTTGCGGGGGGTTGGTTATCTATAATCGTGCTAACAGCCGAAAAAAACTCCTCTTTTTTATTGTTAAAGAGTGAAAGAACCTCCGTTTTAGCACCATCATAGTCACTGTTGGTAGTAAAAAGGGGGAATATTGCTAACAACATCGCAACCAGAATAAAAAGAATAAACATAATTATGAGAAAAGCCGTGGGTGCTTTCTTAATCATTTCTTTGTTTCCTCCTTCTGTTCGATAGTTGTTACGTGGCACAAATTAGAACAACAAAGCATCAGCAACAGCAACAAGTATACCTTTCTCCAAAGGAATACCATTATAACCAACACCGGGATAATTAGGACGAGCGGGTTCGGACCTCGCGCTTATTTGACCGTAATCACTACTTCTCTTCCGCACCAACGGAAGTCATAACCCTTGTTACCCACGAATCCTGCTTTTTGGGCAATGGCTGTGAGGTTTTCGCTAAACCATTGGTAAAACGATTCCGGTGTGCCTTTCTCAATATACAACGCCACACCTTGCCCGCTCGCTTTCAGCAAAGCGGCAACACGGTCTACCTGAAAAGTGCTGAGCACCGTACCGTTTTTTACGTGATAATTGGCGGCCGTTGCGTTACAGGGCGGCAACGGGTATGCGCCCGTTTTGGAGACCGCGTGGTCTTCGGCAATGCGGGCATC
>JAZRRV010000073.1:0-1225 GCA_045651085.1 Acutalibacteraceae bacterium | reverse complement strand
CGGCGGCGCAGCGCGTATCCGGCCGCACCGAACGGTGGGAACCCGCGCACGCACTGTTCCAATCGGCGCACCCGCAAGATTGCCGCCGTTTGCTGGATTGGCAGAACCAAGACCCCCGCTTGCTCGCCTTTTTGCGCGGGGAGGAGGTGGCGGTGGATGCCCCCGACGGCTGGACGGGTGTGGCGGGGGACGGGATGCTCACCGGCTTTGGCAAGGTGGCGGGCGGCCGCCTTAAAAACCGCTACCCCAAGGGCTTGCGCTTGTTACGCTAACCCTCTTGCGAAACTTTATCGTCTTTGATATACTAAACCCAAGGAGTTCTCACCCGAAAGGAGAAGAAGAATGAGTTACAGGTTTTTCCTTGGGGTGGACATTGGCGCGTCCGGCGCCCGCCACATTTTGGCACACGTGGAAAACGGCACCGTGGTGCTGGAGGAAGTGTACCGCTTCAAAAACGGTTTGGTGGAGAAAAACGGCCACCTGTGCTGGGACACCGAGCGCCTGTTTGCCGGCATTGTGGAGGGAATGAAACAGTGCGCCGTGCTGGGCAAAATTCCGCAGTCCATGGGCATTGACACGTGGGGCGTGGATTTTGTGTTGCTGGATGCCGCGGGTCAGGTACTGGGCGATACGGTCGCCTACCGCGACAGCCGCACGCAGGGGATGGACGAAGCCGTGTACGCACGCGTACCGGAGCAGGAGTTGTACGCCGCCACCGGTATTCAAAAGGCAATGTACAACACCGTGTACCAGTTAATGAGCGTAAAGCGGCAACAACCGGAACTGCTGGAGCAAGCGGCGCAGTTGTTAATGATTCCCGCCTATTTCCACTATCGGCTCACGGGCGTGGCGCTTAACGAATACACGCTCGCCACCACCACCAACTTGGTAAACGCCGCCGCCAAGGACTGGGACGGCGCCTTGCTGGACAAACTGGGTTTCCCGCGCCGCTTGTTCGGCACGCTGGGTATGCCGGGGGATACGGTGGGCGCGCTCACGCCGGAGATAGCGGCAGAGGTGGGCTTTACCTGTAACGTGGTGTTGCCCGCCACGCACGACACCGCCTCCGCGGTGGCGGCAGTCCCCGCGAACGACGACGATTTTCTGTACATCAGTTCCGGCACGTGGTCGTTGCTCGGCGTGGAGCGAATGAGCCCCGATTGCAGCGAGGAAAGCCGCGCACTGAACTTTACCAACGAGGGCGGCGTGGACTACCGTTTCCGTT
>JAZRRV010000072.1:0-3543 GCA_045651085.1 Acutalibacteraceae bacterium | reverse complement strand
AACATGTTGTCTTCCTAAGACCGCTTGGCCTCCGACTTGGTAAGTTCGGTAAGCATCCGCCGTTTACGGGTCAGTGCCGTTTCCGCCGCGCGTGCCGCCGCCGTACCCAGCAACCTCACCCGTTGGCAAAGTTCCGCACAGTCCGGCACTGCCAATTCCGCGGCGGCAGACGGTGTGGGTGCACGCAAATCCGCCACAAAATCGCAAATAGTAAAATCCGTCTCGTGCCCTACGCAAGAAATAACGGGAATGGTGCACGCCGCTACCGTACGCGCCACCGTTTCATCATTAAAGGCCCACAGTTCCTCCAACGAACCACCGCCGCGACCGATTAAAATCACATCCGGCGTACGAGTATCCTCCGCCGCTTTCATTGCTTCAAACCGCTGCAATGCCGCACACAACTGGGCAGGGGCACCTTCGCCCTGCACCAATGTGGGCAACAGTACCACCTCGGCCAGCGGGTAGCGGCGACCCAACACGTTAATAATATCCCGCACCGCGGCACCCGTTTCCGAGGTAATGACACCCACACGCCGCGGATAAGCGGGCAGCGGCCGTTTGCGGCTTTCGTCAAACAAACCCTCCGCTTGCAACCGCGCCTTTAACTGCTCAAAAGCCACCTGCAAGGCGCCCGCACCGTCGGGTTGCATATCGTCAGCATACAGTTGATACGAGCCATCCTTTTCGTACAGCGACACGCGCGCCCGTACAATCACTTTCATACCGTTTTCCGGCACAAAGGGCACCCGCACGGCGGCGGAACGGAACATCACCGCCCGCACCAACGCATTTTCGTCCTTTAACGAAAAATACCAGTGACCCGACTTGTAATGGTTCACAAAGTTGCTGATTTCACCGCTGAGCATGACGCCGGATAAGTTGCCGTCGCCCTCGAGCAGCGATTTTACATAGCGATTTAACTGGCTAACGGTAATCACGGTCATACCGGTTCTCCTCCCGCTTTCAGGCAGGTAAGCACGGCGATACCCGCCGCGTTATCCGCCGAGTAAGCAGGCGGCGCCACCAAACCGCCGACACGCCGCGCCACCGTGTCACGCAGATGCGCATTGGACATCACCCCGCCGGCATACACCACCGGCAAGTCGCCGTACTGTAACAACAACCGCTCGGTCATTGCTTCCAACGCCGCGCGGACACTAAGCAAACAAAACCGCGCCACCTCTGCCGCCGAAGCGCCGCTGTCCAGCATACGGCGACACTGGTTTTCCACACCCGAAAGGTGACAGCTTGTCCCCTCCATAGAGGCGCGGGGGAGTTTCCCCTCCACCGGTTGCGCCAGTTGCTCCAACGCCGGACCGGCAGGGAACGGCAAACCCAACATACCGCCCACGCGGTCAATCAACTGGCCGGCTTTTAAGTCCTTTGACCCGGCCACCCATTCGCAATGAATCACACAATCCGTATCCGGTTTTACCAGCAACGCATCGGTGGTACCGCCGGACAAATGAAACGCCAAAAACGGACGTTCCCGCAACGACAATGCTTTGGCACCGTACAACGCCGCCGCCACGTGCCCTTGCTGATGCGAAAACCGATACAACGGCACGCCCAGCACCGCCGCCGTTTGACGTGCCGCGCCTTCCCCTACCAAAAAGCAGGGCATATACGACCCCGCCGCTTGTGAGGGGCGGTCGGAAGCACCCACGGCGGCTACGTCCGACAGCACGCCCGCTTCACCTTTAAGGCGCTCCACCAATTCCGGCAACTGCCGCGTGTGGTGAAAAACGGCATCACTTTGGCGCAAACCCAGTGCGCCCGATTCTACCGGTAAAAGTTGTTTTACTTGCCAAAGCGCCCCCGTTTCGGCCGAAAAAGCCGCCACGGAGGTCGTGTAATTGCTGGTATCCAGCCCCAAATATCGTGCCATAGGTTATGCCTCGCCGCGCCGAGCAATGCCGCCCAGCACGCCGTTAATAAAGGTGCCGTCCGCATCCCCGCCGTAACGTTTGGCAAGTTCCACTGCTTCGTTAATAGAAACGCTTACCGGTATGTCTTCTACCCACTGCATTTCGTAAATTGCCAGCCGCAAAATGGAAAGCGCCACGCGGGACAACCGCTCGCGGTTCCAGTTATGGGCAAACGCGGAAATGAGTTCGTCAATCTCCTCCGTGTGCTCCACGGCGCCCTCGGCTAAGGAGATGGCAAATGCATCACCGGTAATATCGCGCGCTTCTCCTGCGTTTTCCAGAATTTCGGCAATTGCCTCGCCGGAAAAACTCCGTTCAAACAGCAGAACAAACGCCAGCTCTCTTGCTTCCCGTCGGGTCATGCGGTACCATGCCTTTCTGTTTTCAAATTCCTCAAAGCTGCCCCCCGCACGGTTGTGCGGAGGGGCTTTTCTCTGTTTACTGTTCCGCCTCAGTAGCAGCCGCGGGCGCTTCTTCCAACACAATGCCGGCAATGTGCACGTTCACTTTGGTAACCGGTTTGCCTGTCATCGATTGCACCGCACTTTTCACCGCACGTTGCACTTGACCGGCAACTTCGGGAATGCGCACGCCCTCCGTCAAATTGATATACAAAGTCACAACGGTTTCATTCTCGTTATTGACAACAGCAACCGCTTTGCCCACCGAGGAACCGACCAGCCCGCGGATGTCGGTCAACCGCGTTGCCATACCCGCTACACCGGGCACTTCTACCGCCGCCGTTGCGGCAATGGTGGCAATGACGTCTTCGGAAATAATGCAGCAACCTTCCGAAGTTTGATAATCTTTCGCATCCATGGTGATGTCCTCCTTATACTTTATGGCACTATTATATACCATAAAGTATCCCCGGGGCAACAGTTTTTTATGATTTTACCGTAAGAATATTAATATTTTGTGCAAGAATATCCGATTGAGCGGTCACGGCTTGCGAAATTTTGGCCGTATCCTGCACCGTCAGCGACTCGGCACTCACCACCACGCTGCATTTATCTTTCTCGATGTACACCACACAATCCGCAAACCCCTTGGCTTTAATTAAGTTCTCAATTTTGCTTTCTTGCTCTATTGCCTTGGTCATAGCGATTACTTGCGCGGTCACGCTGTCCTTTTGTTCGGCAGTAGCTTTCACGTCGTTCAACAACTCTTTTACCGTTTCGGTCGCTTCTTCGCGGGAACGCTCCCGATTTTCACGCGCTTGCGCAAAATAATCCGCCGCTTCTTCATCGGGTGAGGTGTTTACATTTAAGGCATCTCCCAAATTTTTATCGCTCTCCTGCTGGTGGGGTGTGGTATCCAGTAACCCCGAAGGAGATTGCGCAAAATAATAGTTCAAATACACCGCCATTCCCAGTGCCACTACCAACGTGCCCAGCAACAACTGCTTTTTTCCAAAAAACTTTTTCATATTGGTTCTCTCCTTATGATAATGTTGTCACGCAAATACGTTTAGAGGACAAATCCATTGCCACACTGACCGCTTCCACAATGCGGCGGCGTACCTCTTCGTTACTGCCGCCTTCGCATACGACCACCACGCCCCGAACCGTGGGTTGAATTTCCGTAACCAACAACCCCTCTCGTCCGTCCG
>JAZRRV010000071.1:0-4432 GCA_045651085.1 Acutalibacteraceae bacterium | reverse complement strand
GGGAAGAAGCAGGGCGTGATTTGCGTTACCGTGCGCTGGAAACGGCGGCGGATAAGTATTCCACCGCGCGTATTGCCACGGCGCACACGGCCACCGACAACGCGGAAACGGTATTACTGCATTTGTGCCGCGGTTGCGGGTTGCACGGGCTGGCGGGTATTCCGCCGGTGCGTGGGCGTGTGGTTCGTCCGCTGATTGATTGCAGCCGTGCCGAGATTGAGGCCTACTGTGCCGCCGAAGGGCTGGCGTATGTTACCGACAGCACTAACACGGACGTGGCGTATGCGCGTAACCGTATTCGGCAGTTGGTAATGCCACAGTTGCGGGAAATTAACCCGCAGGCAGAGGCGGCATTTGGGCGGCTGATTGCCCGAGCGCGCGAATGGGACGGTGCCGTGGCAACGCAAGCAGAGCAAGCGTTGAGCGAGGCGCGGCGCGGTGTCGATACTTATGACCGCGCGGTGTTGTGCGCGTTACCGCCCACGGTGCTGGGCGCCGTATGGCGACGGTTGTTGGGCGAATGTGGTGAACAACGCGGCAGCGAAGTGCAAATTGCGCAGGCAACGGCGTTGTTGGAGCGCGGCGGGATGCTATCGCTATCCGGTGGTCGACAACTTACGGTGGAGCGCGAAACGGTGCGTATCGGTGAACCGTTGGCCGATACACCGCCGTTTTGTTATGAGGGCGTTACCCCAAACCGTGACTTTATGGTGGGGGACTGTGTGTGGCAGGTGGCAACGCTTTCTCGCACGGAATATGAACAAAAACTGAATATTTTGGAAAATTCCTTTGCAAACGCGTGCGATTATGATAAGATAAGCGGTGGTTTGCGGTTGCGTGCGCGGCAGGCGGGCGATGCGTATCGTCCCGCGGGGCGCGGTTGCCGCAAAACATTAAAGAAATTGTTTAATGAGGCGGCTCTTTCGGTGAGAGAGCGTGCTGAGATTCCTTTGTTGTGTGACAACGAAGGGATTGTATTAATCGGTGGTTTTGGGTGCGATGAACGCGTGCACATTACCGAGGAAACCCAAACGGTTTTGGTACTTAAAAAGCGGGGGATGGAAAAATGAGTTCGATGTTTGACGATATCGGTAAAATTTTATTTACGCAAGAAGAAATTGCCGACATTGTTCGGAATATGGGCCGACAGATTAGTGAAGATTATAAAGGGAAAAATCTTTTGTTGGTGGGTGTGCTTAAGGGCTCGCTGGTATTTATGGCGGACTTAATGCGCGAAATTACCGTGCCGTGTTCGCTGGACTTTTTATCCGTTTCCAGTTACGGAGGTGGCACCGTTACCAGCGGCGAGGTACGGATTTTGAAAGATTTGGATTCCTCGCTGGAAGGCAAAGATTTGCTGATTGTGGAGGATATTTTGGATTCCGGCGTTACGTTGTCGTTTTTGCTTAAAACGTTATCGGCGCGCCGCCCCGCCAGTATTCGCTTGTGTACGTTGTTGGATAAACCCGAGCGACGTCGGGTGGACATTCACGCAGACTATATCGGTGCTTCGGTGCCGGATGAATTTATTGTCGGTTACGGTTTGGATTATGCGGAAAAATACCGCAACGTGCCGTATATCGGCGTGCTGAAACCGGAAATTTACACGCTCGGAAAGGACTGAGACCCATGGAGTCACAAAATAACAATTTTAAGAAAACTGCACGCAATTTGGGGCTGATTATCGGCATCCCGTTGCTGGTTATTCTTATTTTTTGGATGTTCTTTGCCAGTTCCGGCCAAAAAAAGGAGTTGGTGTATTCCGATTACGTCAACTACTTTAAGGCGGGGCAGGTGGAACGTTACGATTTGAACATCGGCAGCGGCCAACTGAAAATTCTGCTTAAACCGGAATACCGTGAGGATATTAACAAGGACGGCAAAAAGGACGAGCGGGATATTATTGCCTATTCCGTGCCCAACGTGGGGTTGTTCTTGGAGGACATTGAACCGTATGAGGACAGTGTTGAAAAGAGCGATTTAACGCAGGTATCGGCAATCTCCTCTTGGTTTGCCAATATGGCACCGTCGTTGTTAATTACGGTGCTGTTATTTGTGGGTATGTGGATGATGATGCGCCGTTCGCTTAACGGTATGGAGGGCGGCAAGATGATGGGCTTTGGCAAAGCCCACGTAAAGCAACCGAACGAGGAACGTCGTCGCACCACGTTTGACGACGTGGCGGGTGCGGACGAGGAAAAAGAAGAACTGCAAGAGATTGTGGAATTCTTGCGCTCGCCCAAACGGTTTAAGGAACTGGGAGCCCGCGTGCCGAAAGGTGTGTTGTTGGTGGGCCCTCCGGGCACCGGTAAAACCTTGCTTGCCCGTGCGGTAGCCGGGGAGGCGGGCGTGCACTTCTTTTCCATTTCCGGTTCGGACTTTGTGGAAATGTACGTAGGTGTGGGCGCCTCGCGCGTGCGCGATTTATTTGAACAAGCCAAAAAGAACAATCCCTGCATTATTTTTATTGACGAGATTGACGCGGTGGGCCGTCAGCGCGGCGCCGGTTTGGGCGGCGGTCACGATGAGCGCGAGCAAACGCTGAACCAACTGTTGGTGGAGATGGATGGGTTTGGCGCTAACGAAGGGGTTATTATGATGGCGGCAACCAACCGCCCCGACATTTTAGACCCCGCATTAATGCGTCCCGGTCGGTTTGACCGCCAAATTGTGGTGAATTACCCCGATATGAAGGGGCGCGAGGCGATTTTGCGCGTTCACGCAAAAGGCAAACCGTTGGCGCCGGATGTGGATTTGGCGGTGATTGCGAAATCCACCGTAGGGTTTACGGGCGCGGATTTGGAGAACTTACTGAACGAATCGGCCTTGTTGGCGGCGCGCCGCGGTTTGCACGCCGTAACAATGCAGGAAATTGAGGAAGCCACGCTGAAAGTGGTGGTGGGTACGGAAAAACGCAGCCACGTGATTACCGAAAAAGACAAGCGCATTACCGCATTTCACGAAGCCGGCCACGCCATTGTTTCCTACCTTTGCCCCACGCAGGACCCGGTGCATCAAATTTCGGTCATTCCGCGCGGTATGGCGGCGGGCTTTACCATGAACCTGCCGGAAAATGACCACCAGCACCTTACGCGTAACCGTATGCTGGAGGACATTGAGGTGTTGCTCGGCGGCCGTTTGGCGGAAGAGCTGGTAATGGGGGATATTTCCACCGGTGCTTCTAACGATTTGGAGCGTTCCACCGAAACGGCCCGCAAAATGGTTACCAAATACGGTATGAGCGACGTGCTCGGTCCGGTGGTGTTCGGTGCGGATTCCAACGAGGTGTTTCTCGGCCGCGATTTTGGCCACGCCCGCAACTATTCCGAGGAAGTGGCGGCCAAGATTGATGCCGAAATGAAAGCGATTATCGGCGGCGCGTATGAGCGCGCCAAACGGAAACTGACCGATAACCGCGACAAGCTGGATTTGGTGGCGCAGTATCTTATTGACCACGAGAAAATGGACGGCGAGCAGTTCCGTGCCGCTATGGAAGGCAAAGAGATTCCGGCTTACTCCAACCACGCGTTGTTTACCACGCAGGCGGAGGCCGAAGAAGCCAAGGGCGAATAAAACGAAGAAAAACAGCGCACTCTCTGTACGGAGGGTGCGCTATTTTATTTGTTTTTGAAACGGTGTGTTTGTATAAACGGTTGGCGCGCGGTGCATACTACTTTCAAAGAAACAGGGGAGGAACGATACGTGAAATACGAAGATAAATTTTCGGACGAGATACCGGCCGCCAAAGGCGGCAAGGGCTTTTATATCGCACTGGCGGTGTGCTTGGTGGCGGTGTGCGGAGTGGCGATTGCCACCTTTGTGGGCGGCTTTTCCGACACCCCTGCACCACTGACCGATACGCAGCCGTCTGCCATTACCACGAAACCCAGCGAGCAGCAAGTGGTCATTCCGGCTACGGATGTCAAGGATAACCGTACGACGGTGATTACCACAACGCCCACCGCGCCGCGTACGACGGTGCGCACCACGGTGGTAACCACCAAAGCATCGGCGGACTTGTTTGTGTTTCCGGCTTCCAATCGCGTGGTGCAGGTATACAGCGATGCGCTGGTGTATTCCGAAACACTGGGCGAATGGACAACTCACAACGGGGTGGATTTTGCCGCGGAACAGGGTCAGTCGGTAAAAGCGCCGGCGGACGGTACCGTAAAACGTATTTTTAAGGATACCTTGTGGGGCGATGCCATTGAAATTGACCACGGCGGCAAGGTGATTTCGCGTTGTTACGGTGTAAAAGCCCAAAACGTAAAAGAGGGACAAGCCGTGAAAGCCGGCAGCGTGATGGGTACGGTAAGCGAGATTCCCGCAGAAATTGTGGGCGAGAGCCATATCCACGTAGAGGTGCTGGCAAACGACAAGTACGTCAACCCCTTATTGCTCATTCGCGGTGATGAAGTCGGATCGTAGCCAT